>JANNVM010000694.1:0-9531 GCA_031414455.1 Verrucomicrobiota bacterium | reverse complement strand
CCGCACTGGGGCGCGACGAGTCCAATGCCGCGCGTTCGGAGCGGAAGATCG
Source organism: Verrucomicrobiota bacterium (assembly GCA_031414455.1). Classification (GTDB taxonomy): domain Bacteria; phylum Verrucomicrobiota; class Verrucomicrobiia; order Verrucomicrobiales; family V1-33; genus V1-33. The sequence goes on along the minus strand of JANNVM010000694.1, from coordinate 9,480 downwards.
AACATGCCGGTGTCGCGGGACATCCCGGCGACAAAGGCATGCGGGCGCGTGCGAATGCGCTCTTCGCCGCTGTACAACAGCGTGCCGCTCCGTGGCCGGACCGGCTCATCGGTTATTCAACCCTGCGCACAGACCTGCCTGGCGGCCGGCACGCGAACGTTCGCACCATGCGTGCCCGGATCGTCAAAGCGGATGGAACCGCGCCGCGGGAGGCGGGGGTGGACCTGGCGGGTGATGCCGATACGTCCACGCAGTTCGCCGGCTGGTCGCCTGACGGCAAGCTGGCGATCATTCATCGCGGCTGGACAAGCCCTGACAACGCCGCATGGGAGGAGGAGCACAAGACGTTCCGCTTCACCAGGGAAGGCTGCCTGCTCGACGCTAACTTTGTGGACCTCGCGACGGGGAAGACGGAGAATATTACCGCGGTGGAGCGGGTGAGCTTTTACAACAGCGGAGTGTTTTTCTGGCCGAAGGATCCGGCGAAGCTTGGCTTCACGGCGCTCATTGACGGCAATTCGCATCCGTTTCGCATGGGCCGCGATGGCCGGAACAAGACCGACCTCACCAAAGGCTCGCAGGAATTCACCTACGGGTTCAGCAGCTCACGCGACGGGCGGCGGATCGCTTATCACAAGAACTACCAGGTTTTTCTCGCGGACGCCGACGGATCGAATGCGGTGCAGGTTCAGACCGGGCAGCCGTTCAACTTCGGACCAGCATGGTCGCCCGATGGACAGTGGGTGCTCTTTGTCTCCGGCGAACACTACAACTGCCATCCTCACATCGTGAAGGCCGACGGCACGGGCTTGAAGAAACTCGCCGGCCGCGGTGGCTATCGCGGCGTTATCGAATTTCTCGACGTGTCGGATTTCCATGGCGGCAGCAGTGACACCCCGGCCTGGTCCACGAACAGTCGGCGGGTGTTTTTTACGGCGAAGGCCGGCGCGAATGTCGAGCTGTTCGCGGCCTCCCTTGAGGGCACGGTGGAGCAGTTGACGAAATCCCCGGAAGGCACGCTGCACTATCACCCGCAGCCCTCTCCGGATGGTGCCTGGCTGGTGTACGGTTCCAAACGCGATGGCGTCAGGCAGTTGTTCGTCATGCGGCTCGCGGATCACGCGGAGAAGTGCATCACCGGTCTCAAGCAAGGCTGCGCCGCCATGTGGCCGCACTGGCAGCCACTCGCGGGAGACAGCTTCGCGGTGCTGCTCCGCGGAGAAGCCGATACCGAACTCGCGCCTCACCGCACCGGCAATGTTTATGCGCCTGATGTGCACCACGACAGTGCCCGCTGGCGAATGTGGTACGGCGGCCAGGGGCAGGATGGACACGACCGAATCCACCTTGCGGAATCCACGGATGGGCAGTCCTGGACGAAACGCGGCGTCGCGTTGGACTGTGGAACGGCTAACCATGTCAACGATCCGTCGGTGGTGAGGGCCGGCGACCAGTGGTGGATGTTTTATACCGTGGCGGAAAAGGGGGAGCAGGATGAGATCGCCGCGGCGACCTCTTCGGATGGCGTGAAGTGGGAGAAGCGGGGAGTGGTGCTGAAGTGTGGCGGGGGCACGGCGTGGGATTCAGCAAAAGTTGGCCGCCCGTCAGTGTTGTATGAGAACGGTGTCTTCCGGATGTGGTTCGATGGTCAGCCTGTAATGGAAGCAGCCGCGGCGAACCCGCTCGCAGCAGAGGTGAGGCGTGAGGGACGTGCCGTTGGTTATGCGGAATCAATGGACGGGATTCATTGGCAACGCCGGGCCGATCCTGTTTTTCGAGAAGGCGCGGGAGCGGTTCATGTCTCACGGCATGGTCAGCGATTCATCATGCTGATTGAGTCAGGGCAGGGTGTAAAATGGGCAGACAGTCAGGATGGTTTCGTGTGGACCACGCGCGGCGCGCTGCTCCCGCTCAGCGGCGGTGCGGTGGACCGTTACGGGCAGGTGACCCCGTTCCTCAGTGTGGTGGATGGGCAGGCGACACTCTTCTTTGGAGCCGCGGGCCGCAAGACGTGGGATGGCAATGCCGTTGTCCGGGCACCGGTTCAACTGCCGGATTAAGTCTGGCTTTTCGCCGGCTTCTCCTTCTTCGCCGGCTTGGGTGTCTCGGCTGCGGGTTTACTTTCCGCGGCCGGCTTGCTGTCGGTTTTGCTCTCCGCGGCTGCGGGCGGAGCGTCGTTTTTGGCGGCGGTCTTGTAGCCCTCGCTGCGGTAGTCGGTGATATAAAAACCCGAGCCCTTGAAAACAAATCCGGCGCCGCTGCCAATTTTCCGCTTCACCTTGCCGCGGCAGCCTTTGACCGGGCACTTGGTGAGGCGCGGGTCGTTCATGGATTGAAAGATTTCAAATTCGTGGCCGCACTTTTCGCAGGCGTAGTCGTAGGTAGGCATGATGGAGCAGTTGGGAAAGGGGCGGGGAAGGTGCGGCCCCTTTCGCGGATTGCAAGCCGCCCTGCGGGCTGGACAAACCGCGCCTTAGGGCTACGGAATTTGCGCCTCCGGCATTCCTGCCCGGGCATCATCATCCAAACGACTGCCGTTCTCCTTTCCGGGGTGCGTGCCGTTTCCAACTGCAATACCCCTCATGAACAGAAAACGTATCGTCCTGTGTGCTCTCGCTGCCGGTTTTGGCCTCGTCTTTGGCCAGGGCTGTGAAAAGAAGACGGAATCCGGCACCGGCGGCACTTCCCCTGCGAAGACGCTCAAGTTCTCGGCCATTCCGGATCAGGACAAAAAGAACCTTGAGAAGTTCAACGCGATCGCCAGCCACCTCACCAAAGAACTCGGTGTGAACGTGGAGTATGTCGCATCCTCTGATTACGCGGCGAGTGTCAGCGCTTTCCGCAATGGCGACATTCACCTTGCCTGGTTCGGCGGCCTCACTGGCGTCCAGGCGCGCGAGTTTGTCCCCGGGGCCAAAGCCATCGCCCAGGGGGATACGGATCCGGCCTTCACTGCCTACATCATCGCCCACAAGGACGCCGGCCTCCAGCCATCGGAGTCGTTTCCCAAACAGATCGGCGATCTCAAGTTTACCTTCGGCGAGCCGCAGTCCACTTCCGGCCGTCTCATGCCGCAATTTTTCATGGAGAAAGAAACCGGCCTGACGATTGACGAGTTCTTCAAGAAGAACGGCACCAACTTCTCCAAAGGCCACGACGCCACCTGCGACCTCGTTCAGGCCGGCACCTTCCAGGCCGGTGTCGTCAACTACAGCGTCTATGACAAACGCGTGAAGGAAGGGAAAACCGATCCGAATCTTGTGCAGGTCATCTGGAAAACTCCGGCGTTTGCCGACTACAACTGGACCGCGCACCCGGACCTCGAGAAGACCTATGGTGCCGGCTTCACGGACAAACTGCAGAAGGCACTCATTGGCATGACAGCCACGCCCGCACTGCTGGAGGTCTTTCCGCGCAAAGCCATGATCACCGCGAAAAACGAGGACTACGAAGGCATCAAAGCGGTGGCGGTCAAACTTGGGTTTCTAACAAATTAGCAGCACCGTCATGGATTCAGATTTTGTCGGCAGTTATCTCACCAGCGGCATCCATCACGTGCTCACCGGCTGGGACCACCTGCTGTTTGCGGCAGCGCTGGTTCTTGCCCTGACAGGATTCTGGGAGGTCTTCAGGATCATCGGCATCTTCACGGTGGCGCATTCAATTTCTGTGGTGGCCACGGCCTGGCACGGCAGCGAACTGATGCCGTCATGGTTTGTGGAGCCGGTGATCGGCGGAAGCATCGTGTTTGTGGCGCTCGAGAATATTCTGCGAAAGAAAATCACGCTGAATCCCCAGCGTGTCATTGTCGTATTTCTCCTCGGTCTCGTGCATGGCATGGGATTCGGCGGCGCGCTGCTGGAGGACTTGCAGGGCATCGAAGGGAACGCTGCGGCATGGGCCATCGCGGCGTTTTGCATCGGTGTGGAAGCCGGGCACCTCTGCGTGGTGGCACCCCTCTCCGGCGCATTGAAGATCGGAAGGGACGCTGGCGGCGAAGGATTCCGTCAGGCTGTGTTAAAATGGGGGTCGGTCCTCATTGCGCTGGGCGGCTGTTATTACTTTATCACCGCTGTGCGCTCGGCGCTCGGCGGGGCAGGGGAGTAAACAGCCTCACGGTGCCGCATACTCCACCTTTACCCTGGCAAGGCGCCGGGTATCGGCGCTGACATTTACTGGGTCGTCCACCACGACACTCTCCCAGTCACCGCCGAGGTTGGTGGGGATGCCGCCGTCAACCGTTTGCCAGACTCCGGAGGGAGATGAGGTGAACTGCGGGGAATAGGTCAGGCCGCTGTTGGCGGAGGCCTTGCGGCGCAGGCAGGTGATGCGGAGGTGGCGGGTGGCGCCGGTGCCGGTAAGTTGCACGACGGGCAGGGAGCCAGGGCTTCCGCCGGTGCCGCGGGGGTTGAGATTGAAAGCGTAGCTGATGAGGTTGGGTTTTCCGTCGCCGTCCGCATCATCGAGGATGCCCGTCAGGGAATCACCGGGTTGAAACCACGTGGTGTAGGCCCACCGTTCGTAGGCGCTGCCTCCAACAATGGGGATGTCGAGATTACCGCCCGGAATCGCGCGGTTGGCCATGGAGAACTCGCCGTAGTCAGTCTGATTTTCCGTAGCGTCGGCGGTTTCCACGAGCACGGAGTAATTGCCTGTGGGATATAGAAGCGGCACGCCGATGGTTCCGGTCCATGTTCCGCTGAGCGTGGTGCCGGCCGTGCGTGTCAGGGTGGTGGCGAAGCCGGAGGAGAGGGAACTCATGAGGCTTACCTTTACCCAGGCCACGCCGGCGAGAGCATCAGTTAGGGTTGCGGATACCTGCAGCGAAGCCGGCGCGGTCGTGACGTCTGCATTTCCAGGAGCAATGGTGAATGCCGTAAGATTCGGCGGGTCGGCGTCAACGGGACCGGTATTGGCGACCTCAAGCAACTGGGCCGTCGCGGGAGGGAGGGCATAGCCGCTGCCGCCGTTCGGCCCTGAGAAGATAAGATCCCTGCCGCCGCCGGGCGGGGCGATTTTGAACCACAGCATCTTCGGACCGGGTGCCGTGTAGCGCGGCACGGAGAATGCCACCTGCGGCGATCCGCTCTGCGGCAGGCTCGTATCCCAGTTGGCCGGCGTGCCTTTATAGGGGCCGTTGCCAAAGCTGTTCTCCCAGCCAAAGCCGATTCCGGCGATGCCGGCCCCGTTGCCGGATGCGGCCTGGATGGTGAAGGCCGCGGTTACATTCACCGCCGCGTTCGTGACGTTCACAAAGGCCGGCGTCAGTGTCAGGGTGGCCGGGAAGAAGGCCGGTTTCGCCGCAGTGCCGGTCACGATATGCATCGTGATATCACCATCCTCCGCTCCGAAGAAATCCCAGCCGCCGACGGCAATGTTATAGATGGTGCCGGCAGTGGCCATAAACGTGACACTGCTGGCGAAGCCCAGCGCCGGGATCGGCGACTGACGGTTGAAGCCGGCGTAAGTCTGGGTCGCGAGGGTCGTTCCGGTGGAAATCTGCATCACGGTATCGAAGCTGCTGCCCGCGGTATCCACCCGCGCCCAGCCGGTCACCGTAGGGAGCCACGACCACCAGACGGTGGCTCCGAAGTAGGAGTTCTGCGAGTTCTCTCCCGCCTCCAGGGTCGCCTCAACGCTCGATCCGTTGACGGTCTGGGAATTTCCGACCAGTGGAATGCGCGCCGCGAAGTTGTCGTTCACCGGCGGTGCGGCGGACAGCGGAAGTGGCAGGATGAAAGCGAAGACAAAGAGGCATGGCAGGCGCATATCCTTTAAAATGCCGTCCCGCCGCAGTCTGCGCAAGGTGCGGTTTTACGAAAGCATGCCTTTACACACCGCCGCAAAATCCGTCGCCATGCGGGCCGCGGTATAATCGCGATGCACCGCCGCGTGACCGGTATCGGCCAATGACTGTCGGAGTGTCTCGTCCACGAGAAGTCTCTCAAGACTGGTTGCCAGCGATGCGGAATCGTCCGGCGCGCAGAGCAGTCCGCCACCGGTGCCGCGGACCAGTTCTCCCAGTCCGGCGTGGTCCGGCTCCACGACCGGCACGCCGCAGGCCAGCGACTCGACGACATAGAGTCCAAAGGCTTCGCCGTAAGCCGCCGGAACACTCAGCACCGTGAGTGACTGAAAATGTGCGATTTTTTCCGCGGTGTCGAGATTCTGCCGCCACGTCACACGGTCCCACAGGCCGGCGGCATGAAGTTTGCGCTGCTGCTGTTCGATGAATTTCGTATCCGCGTCCGTTGCGGTGCCGGCGATGGACAGCCGCACGCGCGGCAGCCGCGGCGCGAGCTGGATGAACGCATCCACCAGTGTGTGCAGGCCCTTGCCTGCGATTTGTCGCGCCAGATAACCGATGACAGGGATCCCGGGTGCCCGCGGCTGGCGCCCATAGCCGGTTAGATCCAGTCCATTCCTGACACAAACGATCTGCTTTTCTGTCAGGCCGAGACGTGTCCGCATCGTGGCAGTGTAGTATTCGCTGGCGGCGACGTAGCGCGCGACCGCGCTGCTGTTCTGGCGGAAAAGATCCCAGCTTTGCGAGCGGTATGGCTCCGGCAGGGTATCGAGAAAGGAATCCTCCCCCTGAAGGCTGCACACTACCGGCACCCCGATTTGCCGCTGCGCCGCAACGGCGAGGCCGCTGAGCAGGCCGTTGGAAAGCGATAGAATGTCAGGTTTTCCCGTGCTACCGATCCAGTCCATGAGCCGTTGCCAGTCCTCTGCCTGCTTGCCGGTCACACCGCGGAAACTCTCCAGCGTCATTTCACCGAGTTGGCGGGCACTCGTCATACCCGCGCGCTTTGCCGCCCGCAGCAGCATCCCGGGGGAATCCAGCCAGCGGTGCATCCAGCGGGGCGCATGGCGGAAGAACGGCAGCTTCTGCTTGAGGAACAAATTGATCCCGCCCGCGAACACCGGCAGTTCCGGGTTCGCCGGTTCGCCGTCGGTGACCAGCGGCAGGTAGAGCGGCACCATCGTCACGTCATGCCCCTGCGCCCGCAGCGCCTTCATCAGGTGATTGTCGCGGTGACAACTCCCGCAATGGAAATTCCCGGTGCCGGGTGTGAGGTGAATGATGCGCATACTGTCCCGCACCGAAGCACGTCCGGCGGCCCGGGAAAGAAGGAAACGCCGGGCGGGGAGGCCGGAGTCTGCCGCTGGACGCCGGCGACGAAAGCTCTACGGTCGCGGCCATTATGAGTCAGACAATGCAAGCAATGGTGGTCCGTGAATTCGGCGGACCGGAAGTATTCGAGCAGCGCGAAATCCCGAGGCCTGCGCCCGGTCCGGGCCAGGTGCTGGTGCGCGTGAAGGCATCGAGTGTGAATCCCGTGGATACGAAAATCCGCAGCGGGATGCTGGCTGCCATCGCCCCGGAGGCCCCCATCGTCCTCGGCTGCGATATGTCAGGGGTGGTGGAGGAATGCGGCGCGGGCGTGACGGAATTCTCCGCGGGTGAAGACGTTTACGGCTGCCCTGGCGGAGTGAAAGGATTCCCCGGCGCGCTGGCAGAATACATGGTGGCCGACGCCCGCCTCGTCGCACCGAAGCCCTCCAGCCTGACCTTTGAGGAGGCCGCGGCACTGCCGCTCGTGAGTATCACGGCATGGGAGGGGTTGTTGGATCGCGCAAAAGTCCACGCCGGTCAGCGCGTGCTCGTTCATGGCGGGGCAGGGGGCGTGGGACATCTCGCGGTGCAGCTTTGCGCGGCGCAGGGTGCCGAAGTGTGGGCGACCGTTTCCAGTGAGGAAAAGGCGGTCATCGCCCGCGGACTGGGTGCCGTGGGTACAATCAACTACCGGGAGCAGTCGGTAGAGGAATACGTGGAGCAGGTCACGGGCGGCGCGGGATTCGACGTTGTCTTCGATTCCGTCGGCGGGGAAAATGTCGCGCGGTGTTTCCAGGCTGCCGCGGTGAGCGGTCAGGTGGTTTCCATTTCCACCCGCACCACGGCCGACCTCTCGCCACTTCACGCCAAAGGCCTCACGCTGCATGTCGTCTTCATGATCATTCCCGTGCTTTATAACAAAGGCCGCGAACGGCATGGCGAAATCCTGCGCGAACTCACCGTGCTGGTGGAGGCTGGTAAAGTGAAGCCGCTGTGTGATGCCCGTCGTTTTGCATTCGGCGACGCGGCGGAGGCGCATGCGTGGCTTCAGGGCGGCAAGGCCGTGGGGAAGGTCGTGCTCAGTGGATTCTGACTTTCCCTTCGCGGAAATCAGGCTTCCCCAATTCGGGCGGGGAGGGTAAAAGAACCGTCTTCACATGTTCCGCCCCCTCCCTCTGTTACTCCTTCTGCCGCTGCCCCTCCCGGCCACGGCAGTGCCGGTCATTACCGAATTCATGGCCGACAACGCCAGTGGCCTGACGGATGGTTCCGGGCGGCACAGTGACTGGATCGAGGTGCACAATCCCTCCGCCGCCGTGCAGGACATGGCTGGCTGGCATCTCACGGACAGCGCGGAAAGCCTGACGCAATGGACGTTTCCCGCCGTCAGTATCGCGCCGGGCGGGCGGCTCGTCGTTTTTGCCAGCGGCGATGGCGCGCCGGATGCCGGCGGCGCGTTGCATACGAATTTCTCACTTGATGCAGACGGGGAGTATCTCGCGCTCATCGCGCCGGATGGCGTGAGCGCGGCATCGGGGTTTGCGCCGTATCCGCCGCAGCGGGAGGATGTGAGTTATGGTGTGGCGCGGCAGCGGGTGGAATTGCTTGCGCCAGGGATGCCCGGGCGGGCCGTGGCGGCGGCGGCGGCAGTGACCGGCGACTGGCGCGGGGGCAGTGAGCCGTTTGCTGATTCGGCGTGGACGGCCGTGACGAATGGCATTGGCTACAATCGCAGCGACCAGCCGGTGCTGGCACTGCCGACCCCGGAGATGGCGGCCTATGCCGTCCCCGCGGGAACGGCAGGCAACCAAAACTACGCAGGCTCGCTGGGCATGGATTTCTCCGTCGAGCGAGCGCTGACCGTGACCGCGCTGGGTGCGTTCGATTCCGGCAGCGACGGTTTTTCGCTGCCAATCCGTGTGCAGTTGTGGACGCGCGATGAACACGGCACGCCTGACAATTTCGCCGACGACACCGGGATGGCGGTGCTGGCGGATGTGGCCTTTAGCACGGCCGCCTCCGGTCAGGCGGATGGCGGAAGCCGGTTCATCACGCTGGCGTCGCCGCTCGCGCTGCCGGTCGGGAATTACAGCATCGTGGCATGGGGTTACGGTGATCAGGAGTTGAACGGCAATGCCGGCATCAGTACGGCGGCGTGGACGACGAACAGCGGTGATGGTTCCATCACGTTCGACGGCGGCGGGCGATTCGGGGCGGCGGCCTCGTTTCCCAACAACATTGACGGTGGTCCCCCGAATCGCTACGCCGGGGGGACGATGAAGTTCTTCGCTGCGCCCGCCGACTTGCGGCGCACTGCTTATCAGGTGGCGACGGGCACGGCCGGGAATCAGGCCTACGGA
>JANNVM010000693.1:0-15573 GCA_031414455.1 Verrucomicrobiota bacterium | reverse complement strand
CCGCGCCTGCCTCCGCTCACTGCATTCGCTTTGGAACTGCGGGAGACGAATTTTCCGGTGAAGTCCACGAAGATGACCATGACTATTTCCGGAGCGACTTCGGCTTCCTCCGGAGCACTGCCGGCGGCATCGCCCGCAGTCTTGGCTGGGCTGCTCCCACAGTTTTCGCCATCGCAGAGGCGGACCGCGCCACCGGCTACGCGGTTCTCGACGGCGGCTTCCTCGGGGCCGTCGGCGGTGCGGGAACCGGCGTTTCCCATGTTAGTGACTTTCCTCCGGCATGAACGCTGAAATTGAACACCTCGCCAGTCTCGATGGCGTCACCGGATTGTGCCACCACCGCGGCGGAATCATCCAGTGGCAGAGACTTCCTGACAGCCTCTCCAGAGACAGTGCCGCCGCCCTTTGCTCCAACGTGAGCAAAGCCTTTGCCGCCTATCACTCCGCCGACCGCACCCTGACTGCGGCCTACCTTGAATCCCCGCCCCACAGCATCCTCGTCACCGCGCGTCCGCCCGCTTCCGCCGGAGAACCACCCCGGGAGTTCCTCACCTTTCTCCTCTCCGGACGTGCCTGTGCCGCTGCCGTTTCCGCCGCGGCCGCCGCATGGCAGAACACTTCCTCCTAACTGTCAGTCGAGCAGGTGCATGCTCTGATCATTCATAACCTCGGCGACTGTCTGAAACAGTTCAGGAAGCGAGTAGGGTTTGGGAAGGAATGAAATGCGGCGGTGGCGGGCCATTTCAACGAGAGAGCTTTTGTCGGTATAGCCGCTGCTGAGGAGGGCCCGGAGACCGGGATTCGTGGTCAGAAAGGAATCGAGAAGCTGAAGACCATTGCCGTCGGGGAGAACGGCATCGGAAAAGATCATGTCAAACTGGCCACTGGACTCATCGAAGCGCGCGCGGGCTTCCCTGGCAGTAGCGACTGCGGTGACCGTGTAGCCATTTTGCGAAAGCGCCGTGTGGACGAGGTGATTGACGCTTTCCTCATCCTCCACGAGGAGGACACGCTGACCCTGTCCGCGGTATTTGGCCACCATGCTCCTCGCAGACACGGGATTCGCGGGAGGTGGCAGAGCACATCGGCTGGTGGCGGGCAGAAAGATGTGAAAGCTGCTGCCCCTGCCCGGCGAAGAGACCACCTGAAGCCCCCCCTGGTGATCCTGAATGATTCCGTAAATAACAGACAGGCCCAGTCCGGTGCCCTCCTGGCCCTTGGTGGTGAAAAACGGTTCAAAGATTTGCTCCTGCATTTCCCGGGGAATGCCGCAACCGGTGTCCGCCACTGTGAGCACGGCAAATTCGCCCGCGGAGGCGGTGCCGCCGATGAGCGGCACGGGGAAACGCGCGGCGTCCACGAGCATGGTGCGCAACGTGATCACCCCTCCGCCGGGCATCGCGTCCCGGGCGTTAATGATGAGATTCATGACGACCTGCTCGATCTGCCCCTGGTCCGCGCGGACGGGCACAGAGTCCGGCGAAAGGGCCATCTGCAGGTGAATGTCCTCTCCAATGATGCGGCCCAGCATTCGCGTCATGTGGCCGAGATTGTCATTGAGATCGAAGACCGTCTTCTTGGCAACCTGTTTACGGCTGAACGCCAGAAGCTGACGGGTCAGGGCGGTGGCCCGCTCTGCGGCGCGTTTGATTTCGCGGAGTTCAGGGACGGCAGGGTCACTGTCGGGCACCCGCAGGAGGATCATGTCGGCATAGCCAATGATGGGGAGCAGCATGTTATTGAAATCATGTGCAATGCCGCCGCTGAGTTTGCCCACGGCCTCCATTTTCATGGACTGCTGAAGCTGCACCTGGAGTTGTTCGCGGTCGCTCTCAGCCTTGAGGCGGCCCAGAGCGGTCGTCACGACATTCGAGGCCATGGCCAGCGCGCGAACATCGGCGGCGGCCCACTCGCGGCGCGGGATGCTGTCGAGACACAAATAGCCGAGTGAAGACTCTCCCTCTCCGAGCCTCAGCCAGAGAAGCGATCCGGCACCGCGCTCCGCGGCCATGGAGGGATGGAGTGCACCCTGCCCCTGCGGCGTGGCGGCAAAAGAGACAATGCCGGAGGTATGACGCAAGGGATCCTGGAATTCGTCAGGGAGTGCGACGGCACTGACACCACGGAATGACTCCTGAAGCGGCGGCACGTCCACGGCGCACCATTCCGAGGAACAATCGAGAGTTCTCCCGCCGCCCATGAATTGCATCACGTAGCAGCGTCCGGCACGGAGAAAGCCACCGATTTGTCCGAGCGCGCGGTTCATGCCGGTCTCGCGATCCTCCGGCTTAAGAGCGAGAAAGGAGGAGGAGAGTGATGCCAGCATGGCTTCCATTTCCACGCGGCAGGCGAGATCATTCTCGGCACGGCGGCGTTCCTCGACCTCGCCGAGAAGCCGGGTGTTGGTGTCCTGGAGAGCGGAGGTGCGCTCCCGGACCAGCATCTCCAGCCGATCGTGTTCAACTTCGAGATCGCGCTCGGATCTCCGGCGCTCCGTGATGTCGCGAAAAATCAGGACGGCTCCCACAAGATCACCCTCACGGTTGCGGATCGGAGCCGCAGAGTCGGCGATGGGAATGGTGTGCCCGTCGCGGCTCACCAGAGAAACGCCTTTTTCACGCGTTAGGGTCTGGCCTTTAGCAAGAGCGCTGTGCAGGAGGTGAGGCACCCGCAGCTCTGTTTTATCATCCACGACGGCAAAGACCTGCTCAACCGGAAGCCCTCCCGCTTCTTCGGAGGACCATCCGGTAAGCCGCTCCGCGATGGGATTGAGGAACTTGATACAGCCCTCCTGATCGGTGGCGATGACACCGTCGGCGATGGACATGAGCGTTGTCAGGAACCACTCCCGGCTCTCGCGCAGGGCACGCTCGAGATCCACTTTGTAGAGAGCGATCTCCACGGTGGATCGAAGGCCGGCCTCCTCAAAGGGCTTGACCATGTAACCGGCGGGTGCAGCGGCCTTGGCCCGGGCAAGGACAGCGCCATCGGAGTAAGCGGTCAGGAATACGCAGGGAATATCGTGCTTCTGCCGGATGATGGTGGCTGCTTCCACTCCGTCCATCGGCCCCTGAAGGACGATATCCATCATAATGAGGTCCGGCCGCAGGCCGCCGGCTTTGGCGATCGCATCAGGACCGCTGAGGGCGTGACCGACGACGTCGCACCCCATGTGCCGAAGGCATTCGGCAATATCTTGGGCCACGATGGATTCATCATCAACAACAAGGATTCTTCGTTTCATGGATAGCTGCGGGCAGGGATGACGGGAACTTTTCAGAGTCTCATTTCGTATTGGCTCTCACGGAGGGTGATGGCGATCCGGGTGCCGCGGGTGCAGTCGAGACTGAGTGTCCCGTTGAGTTGATCAGTGAGCATTTTGACGAGCCTCATGCCGAGCGAGGTCGCGTTGGCGATGTCGAAGTGGGGATCCATGCCGATGCCATCGTCCCAGACGACGAGTTGGAACTTACCGTCATCCACGGTGCCGAGGCCGACGTAGATGACGCCCTCCTGTCGCCCGGGAAAGGCATACTTGAGACAGTTGGTGACGAGTTCGGTGACGATCAGTCCGACGGGCAGTGCGGTATCGAGGCCCATGCCGACGCCCTCGACAGCGAGCTTGATATCGCGGCGTGTGCCTTCGGGAGTGTTTACGCGCGTCAGTTCACCGGTAAGGGTGCGCAGGTAGCCGTGCATGTCTATGAGGCTGACGCTTTCGCTTTGATAGAGTTTTTCGTGGAGCAGCCCCATGGAACGGATGCGGGCTTCACTTTCCTGCAGCACATCGCGCAATTCCTGACTGTCGGCCTGACGGGCCTGGAGCCGGAGCAGGCTCGTGAGGATCTGCATGTTATTCTTCACCCGGTGGTGGATCTCCCGGAGGAGGATTTCCTTCTCCCGCAGCGAGGCGCTGTTCTTCATGGAATCCCGCAGCCTCGCGTTGGACTGCTCAAGGGATTCGACCATCCGGTTCATGGACTCTGCAAGGTCTCCGATCTCGCCAACGGCATTCACGCTGGCGCGGGCGTTGAGGGCGCCGCCTTTCACTTTGGACGCGAAGATCTGGAGTTCCTTGAGTGGACGAATGAGGTTGCGCGCCACGCTGTAGGCTGCGGCGACGCCGATAATCAGCACCATGCTGCCGGTGGTGGCGACGTTGATGTAGATGGCGCTCAGGGAGTCATCGTATTCCTGCATGGAAAGTCCCAGCACGATGTCCCCGGGGCAGTTCAGGCCCGTGGCAGTGATATGCCGGTAATGCCAGACCTTGCCGGCGGCGGCATCCGTAGCGGCGCAAAATGCTTCATTCACTCCGGCGCTGGCGGCGTTCACGCGGTCCGTCTCGACGGTTTCATCGCTCCATCGTGCCCGACCGGTCCGGTCGAGATAATGCACAATCGAGGCACCCGTCCAGGGGCGCACGAGGATGTAGCACAGCCCCGGTTCGCGGCGCAGCACATTGAGGCACTTCTTGACCACGGGGCCAAAACTCCGCCCGGCCATACTCTGCGAAATCTGCCGCTCGATATCCCGGGCGAGCGTTAGCGACCGGTCCTCCAACTCCCGCTCCTTGGTCCGGCGGAGGTGATAGATGGTGAACAGCGCAAAAATGCACACGGTGATCACCGCCACGAGCCACGACATCAGCATCATGCGAAGCAGGATACTGGATCGCCTTGGCGGGGTGCCGCGGCTCACGGCAGCCTCCTTCCTGACAATTGACCCGCACCCGGCCCGGTCCGTGCCTCTGCATCCGGCGGCGGGCTTTTCGACTGGCCTCCATGGCCGCCCTCGTAATAGGACTGCCATTCAGTTATCAATTGATGAAGGGTCTTGAAATCCTCCGGCCCGGGCGCAATCAGGTGCCACGTGCCGCCCGCCTGCAACATGCTGACGCTGGCAGCACTCTTCACAAGCGGCACCCGGCGGTTTACCGGCATATCGCGGGGGCAGGCAATGACGTGTCGGAGCAACGGAGGGGACACCCTCACCTCTTCGAGCCTCGCTGACAGCCCATGAGGGTTGGTGCGCAGCACATCGGCATAGGAACTGCGGGTGACCACGCAGGCGTCCACTTCTCCAAAATAGACCGCCAGGACAGCCTCCACGGGATCGGCGGCCGACCGGTAATCTGCGTGATCCTCCCGTCGTTTGGCTCCGGTCTCAGGACGGATCTCATGGTCGAGCCAGCGATAGACCAGTTCCCCGCAATCTCCGCGATCAACGAGAATATCTTTTTTCCACAGTTCTTCCATGCTGAACTTCCTCGCGTCCCCAATCTTCCGTTCCCGGCGCTGCCGGAGAATAACAAACTCCGTCATTGCCGCCTTGCCGTCTATCGCAGGCACGAGCAGCGCGTCGAGCCGCGCCGCATCCGCGTTCTCGATCCATTCATAGCCATGCACTACAAACGCCCCGGCCTGCAGGCTTCTCGATGATTTTGCAAGCCGCTCCCATGACAACTCCGGCAACAGATTTCTCAGCCGTTCATCCCCCTCCATGGGCTGTTTGGCCCAGTGGGCCGCCAGCTTTCGCGCCCAATGCTCAAGCGGATTGCCCTGTTCACTGTTCCACTGCCACGGCACCTCCGCAACATAGGCCACCGTGGCCTCTTCATCCGTCAACCCCGCCGATCCTGCTGCCGGCTTCACCTGAGCAAGGACCGGAGAACCCCCGGAGTTGAGGGCGAGGACCATACAAAAACAACGCAAAAACGCCCAAGCCGTCCGGTGCGACCAGTCGCCGGGTGCTTCGTTCGCAGTCTGAGAAACAGAAAATGCAGGCATGAGAGTTAGATTCTCACAAACAAAACAGTATTTTCCATAATTTTCAAGTTTATTAAATTCATGGGTTTACCCATCGTCATCGTCCCTCTACCATTTCACGCAGGTAAGAGTGGGGAGTTTGAGACCGGTTCCGGCATTTTGACGGTTCGCGGTCAGAGGCATTGACCATTCGCCATCGGGCGGCATAAATCTGCCGACCATGAACAAACGCTACGCCCTGGGACTCGATTACGGAACCAATTCCTGCCGCTCGCTCCTCGTGGACCTTGAGACCGGCGAGGAACTCGGGTCGTCCGTCTTTAACTACCCCTCCGGCGAGCTCGGCATCCTGACTGACCCGCGCGATCCGAACGTGGCTCGTCAAAATCCTCAGGACTATCTGGAAGGCATGGTCGCCATCATCACCGGCGCGCTGGATCAGGCGAAGAAGGCCGACCGGGAATTTGAGCCGGATCGTGTGGTGGGTATCGGCGTTGACACGACAGGCAGCACCCCGATTCCCGTCAATGCCGACGGCACGCCACTCGGCCTGCTGGAGGAGCATAAAGGCGACCTCAACGCCATGGTTTGGCTATGGAAAGACCATACCGCCCATGACGAAGCGGCCGAAATCACGGCCCTGGCTGCCAGGGAACATCCCGAATATCTGGCAAAATGCGGCGGAACCTACAGCAGCGAGTGGTTCTGGAGTAAAGTGCTGCGTTTAAAACGCGTCGCCCCGCGTGTCTTCGCAGCCGCCCACAGCTTCGTGGAGCACTGCGATTGGATTCCCGCCGTTCTGTCAGGGAACAATGATCCCGCACGCATGGCCCGCAGTATCTGCTCCGCCGGGCACAAGGCAATGTTCAACGCCGCATGGGGCGGGCTGCCGGCAAAAACCTTTCTCACCAAACTCGATCCCGATCTCGGTTCGCTGCGCGACCGCCTCTACAGCCGGGCCCTCAGCAGCGATCAACTCGCCGGACGTCTCAGCCCGAACTGGGCGAAAAAACTCGGGCTCAAACCAGGCATCGCCATCGCCGTGGGTGCCTTCGATGCCCACATGGGTGCCGTGGGTGCGGGTATTAAAGAGGGTACGCTCGTCAAAATCCTCGGCACCAGTACCTGTGACCTCATGATCCATCCCAACCAGCATCCGCTGGCGAATGTGCCGGGGCTTTGCGGTATCGTGGACGGGTCGGTAATTCCCGGTTACTTCGGACTCGAAGCCGGCCAAAGTGCCGTCGGCGACATCTTCCTCTGGTTCGTAAACAACCTCGTGCCTGACAGCTATGGCAGTACGCCCGCGGCGAAATTTGAAAACATGGAGCGTGCTCTCGCTGCGCAGAAGCCCGGCGAAACCGGCCTGCTCGCGCTCGACTGGAACAACGGCAACCGCACCATCCTGACCGATGTACGCCTCAGCGGCATGATCCTCGGGCAATCCCTTCACACCAAAGCTCACGAAATCTACCGGGCCCTCATCGAAGCCACGGCCTTCGGCGCGCTCACCATCGTCAATCGGTTTGAGGAGTACGGCGTAAAGGTCGAGGAAGTCATCAATACCGGAGGGCTGGCCGTAAAGAATCCCACACTGATGCAAATCTACGCCGACGTTCTCGGTCGTCCGATGAAAGTCAGCCGCAGCGAACAAACCTGCGCGCTCGGTGCCGCCATCTTCGGGGCCATGGCCGCCGGCGCTGTGGAAAGCGGATTCGATTCCGTGCCCGACGCTCAGCGTGCCCTGTGCCGCGTCCGCGAAACAGTCTATGAGCCCGACCGCCGCCGCCACTCTACTTACGCGCGCCTCTACGGCCTCTACCGCCAGCTTCACGACGCTTTCGGCACTGCGACATGGAGCGGAAGAGTAAATCATGTCATGAAGGAACTCATCGCCATCCGCGAGGAGCAGCGCATGGCCTAACGCCACCGCGCCATGATCGAATTCACCATCCTCGGCAGCGGCAGCGGCGGAAACGCGGCGGTCATTCGCTCCCCGGACGGACTGCTGCTGGTGGATGCCGGGCTCAGCGCCTCACAACTCACCGCCCGTCTCCGGGCCAGCGGCGTCGAACCGGATCAACTGCACGGCATTCTCCTCACCCACGAACACGGCGACCACACGCGCGGTCTGGAAGTGTTCACCAGAAAGACCGGCCTGCCCATTCTCGCCAACGCCATGACACGTGAGGTGCTGCGTGAATCACTGCCATCGGTGTCATGGAAAACCATCCCCTGCGGCGGTGCATTTCAGTTTGCGGGCTTCGACATCGAAACTTTCCGCGTCCCTCACGACGCCGTGGAACCCATGGGCTTCGTCTTCCGCGCCGGGGGCGCGGCGCTTGGCGTGCTCAGTGATCTCGGGCATATCACCTCACTTGTCAGGGCCAAAGTGCAGGCGCTCAATGCCCTGTTCGTCGAAGCCAACTACGACGCGCAGATGCTCGCGAACGATACGAAACGTCCCTGGAGCACGCGCCAGCGCATTGCCAGCCGGCATGGTCACCTTTCCAACGATCAGTGCGTGGAACTCGTCCAGGCGGCCGCCGGCACCGCGCTCGGCCATGTCGTCCTCGGCCATCTCAGCCGCGACTGCAATTCCCCGGCCGCCGCACTGGCCGCCATTCGCGCCGCACTAAACGCCGCCAACTGCCCGCACGCCACTGTCGCCTGCGCTTGTCAGGATGAACCGACCCCGTGGTTCACCGTCGCACAAAAATTGCCGCCGGTGTCTTCAGCGCCTGCGCTTTGTCCGGCGTGGGAGCAGGCGGAATTGTTTTGACGGGCATTGCGGATTACGGTGCATACCCTCCCCGCCGGCTCCGGCGCACCGGGAGATCATCTCTGCACTGTCCCGGTCAAACAGGCGTACACGGTATCCATTCTCTGGTCCAGCGAACCACTGACCACGAAACTGGAGATCCCCCGGTTTGCCAATTGGCCCAAATACCATTCGTGCTGGCGCAGCCGGAATCCGTCATCGCGACGTGTGCCGTCCTGGACGAACGGGAAATCCGGTGCGCAGACAATCGTGTGCGCATAATCGTGGTGAAGTGCCGCGGCGGTGACCTCCGGGTCCGCGCGGCCGAACATTTCCTCACTGTAAAACAGCGTCGTCAGCGGAGTGGTGTCACAGAACAGGAAACGGTTCGCGTTCGCAGCGGCCAGTTTCTCACGCTTCAATTGCGTCCGCGCAATCTCCGGCATGTCCCGCGCCTGCAGCACGCCGCCGCGACTCTCCCAAAGCTCCCGTCCATACTCCGGCACCCACACCGTGCCGAATCGCCCAGCGAGCGCGGCGGCAAGCGTGGATTTTCCTGACGACTCACCGCCGAGCAGCGCCACGCGCTCCACGAAATCCGCATAGACTTCCGGCGCGAGAAACTGCCTGTGCGCGTGGACATCGCGGCGAAGGATTGTGCCCGAGACCGGCCACTCGTCGCGGGCCTGGTCAACCAGCACATGTGCAACACCGCGGTGCCCCGGATCATTCCCCCGGAAACAAATAGAAAGCTCGCCGGCAAATCCATCACCGTAGGATTCGCTCGTAAAAACGGCATCCACCTCCACACGCAGTAAATCAGTGCAGAGCCGGGCAACGAATCGGCGGTGGGTGGTGTCACTCGCGTCGTTTGGCGGAATGGAAATCCCGGGCGAAGAATCGAGCACGAGCGAATGCACGCCGGGAAACCGCGCGGCCAGCCAGGCGCGGCGTTGCGGTGGCGCGCAGCCAGGAAATTCAGGATTCGTATAACTGATGACAAAGACTTCCTCACACCGTTCGATCGCGCGGCGGATGACACTTTCGTGCCCCATATGCAGCGGGCAGAACTTCCCCACCACGAGCCCCCGCTGGAATCGCCGGTTCATGGCTTCATCCTGTGCCGCCACGAGCGGAGTGACACCACGGCGTTGACCCAGTATCCTGCGTAAAGCACCGCGGTGAGCCACAGCCCGCGACTGCCGAACAGCGGAACGGCAATGGTATTCACCACCAGCCAGCACCACCACGTCTCAATGCGCCGGCCCATGAGCAGGAACTGACCAATTACACTGAACGCGAGCACCGCAGAGTCCGGCACCGGCGTGACGGCGTCCGTGAATCGCAGTAACATCACGCCGTAACCCGCCGTCACCGCGACACCTGCGATTCCCAGAGCCACCAGCAGCCCCGGCGGGGTGCGGCGGATGGGCAGTTCGCTGGCGTCTGCACGGCGGCGCCAATTCCACCAGCCGCTGATACTTGATGCGATAAAGAAAACCTGCAGTGCAGAGTCAGCGTAGAGTTTCGCGGAGAAGAAAACCCAGCCAAAAAAGGCGCACCCGATGATGCCGGTCCACCACGTATGCACACTGTTCCGTCCCGCGAGCAGGATGGAGATGGTGTTGCATGCATTCGCGGCAATTTCGGCAGGAGTCATTGTTAGTGAAAATCCGCAGTGTATTGTACGACCTTGCCTTCTTCAAAGGACGCGGCTTCCACACCTACCGGCACATCACCCAGCAGTCCGTGCAAAACACGTGCAATCTCCGCATCGCAGCCGTGCGCGCCGGAATGACAAAACACCACGGAACAATCTGCATTCTGATGCATCGTCCACTGCGGCAGTGCCAGGTCGCGCAGCGCATGCGTTACTTCAATATTATTCAACCACTCGCCTCCGGAGGCGCGAAATCGCACCGGCGGCCTTCCGGAAAAATCACGCAGCAGAGGAACCGGCCCCGAAAAATCCAGTGAGGCAAAGTCGCCCGTGCGATAGCGCAGCAGAGGCAGGCAGAAATTGAAGCCGCCCGTAAGGGTGATTTCACCGCGGTCGCCAGCAGGGACGCAGTTGCCACCGGTGTCGAGAATTTCCACGAACATGGCTGGCTGCAGCAGAACGTGGCCGTTTTCAGCCGGATCAAAGACCGCAACCGGCCCGGCTTCGTTCATTGAATACAAGTCGAGAACGGGACAGGCGAATCGCTGCTCCAGCCTGCTGCGCACCGCGGGCAGCAGCGCCATCGAAGTGCTGAGCAGCGCACGCGGGCGGCACGTCACCGGAAGCGTCAGCAGTTCCGCAAAGGAAATCGGGTCGCCGGCTATCACTTCGGGATTCAGAGCATTCAGATAGATCGCGCGGTCGGCGGGATCCCGCCAGTCGTCCGGGTGCAGGTTGATTTTTACCAGCCCGGCATCGTCCAGCACCGGCGTCACCGAGACATAGGTGAAGCACTTCCGCTGCATCCCCAGCAGCACTACGCCCACGTCACCCCGTCGTGCCTGAAGTGTGACCCCGACACGCCGGAGAGCGCGCCTATGAAAGGCCAGATAACTCGCCGCCACGACCGGATGTGACGGCAGCAGCAGTGGATGCCCGGACGTGCCACTCGTGCGGAAGTTGATCATGCGCTCCACCGGCACAGAATCCGGGACGAAGCTGGCGATGTCGCGGCTCAAGTCCGCTCGTGAAACGGGCTCAATCTCCTCAAATTCCAGGGGCACCGCACCGCGCTGGCGGTAGTGGGGCATGTCAGAGAAACATCGCGCCGCGAATTCGCTGAGCCACAAAGGAGGCGCGCCGGGCTTCCACGCAATCGTTGCCGCCGCCACTTCCTCACACAGCGCGGCGACGCGCCGCACTTCTTCCGATGTGAGCCGGTTGCCGCTGCGATTTCTGTAGATCGGAGCATGCGGATGTTCGCGGAGAAACTCCAGCATCGTACGTCCGTGCGCTGTGAGCGTCGGGTAGCGTTCGTCGTCGGTCGGCTCGGGGTCAGTCATTCGCGGGTGTACTTGTCAGCGGACTCCTCGGCAGCCTTCTTCGCCAGCGCCTCGCGGATGGCGCGGGCCCTAAGCTCGGCGGCGCGTGCAGCTTTGATAAACCGGGCGCGCTCCGCTGCACTGATGCTCTTTAGCCTGTCTTGTGCCTGAGCCATGGATTCTCCGGCGGGACGAAGATCGAGCCGCGCGAGCGCCAGCCGCGCCATTTCTTCACGGCGGTCGGGATCTCTGGTGAAAACCTCCGCCACGGTAGCGGACGCAAGTTCGTCTGCGGATTCGGCAATAACCGTTGTCAGCCGCGGTGCCAGCCCTCCCCGCACACGAAACCACTCATCCGCCAGCAGCCATGCGAGCACCAGCGCGACCGAGAGACGATTGCGGTCATTGGGCCCAGTGCCCCGAAATGCTGTCAGGCCCGCCGGATCCGGTGTCGCTCCCAGCGAGCGAACAAGGTCGGCAATGACGGCATCCACATGCACCACTCCGCGCCCGGCAATCTGCGGAGCGGCAAGAAATTCCGGCGGCGTTTCGGCCAGCCGGCGCAGCAGCGTTTCGAGAGGTGGTCCTTCGTGGTTCATGCGGGTCAGGCAAACTTGTTAAATACCTGCGTACTATGGCAGTCGCTGCAACGGCTGCTCCGGTGGCATCGCCGCGCTTCACTGAATCTCTCCGGCAGATTTTCCCAGGCGTCGGCGGACTCGATGTTCTCTATCGGGATGCCGTATTCATCGCCTGTAAAACTGCACGGTGCCACCCGCCCTGCTTCATCAATGAACAGAAATCTGCGGCCTGGTCCGCATTCCATAACATCAAGCCGCTCGCCGCGACTGCTGGCCGCCATGCGCTGCAAGTAAGCCGCACCGCCCAGCAGCCGGACTCCGTCCGCCGCAAGTTCCGCCTGAAGGCCGGGCCAGTCTTCGTGCAGTTGATCGATCTGCTCCGGCAACAGCCGGTTCGCGGGGAAGAACTCCGTTCTGTCGGCTCCGCCCAGTTGATTGCAGGTGATTTCGCGAATGCCCCACGATGTCAGCTCCCGGCAGAGGCGGGGAAATTCACTGATCGTCCGGCGCATGAGCACCACATTCGCACGGAGCACGAGCGAACTGCCCGCGTCCGCAATTTCCGTTGCGAGGCGGTTCACATGGCCGCGCATTTCATCGAAGAGCCCGCGGCGTCCGCGAAGCGTGTCGTGCGTTCCGGCAAACCCGTCCACGCTCACAGTCAGCTCGGCAAAGCGTTCGACGAGGAGCCGGCGGAGGTTCGGATTCACCAGCGGCGTTCCATTCGTTGTCGTGCTCAACTGCAGCCCGAGCCGGTGGAACCGCTCCGACAATTCCGTGAGCTGCGGCCACCGCAGAGGCTCGCCGCCGAGCCAGCTCACCAGCACCGGCCGTCCCGTTCGTTCACTCCACCGCGCCAGCGAAGAACCCGTGCGGGCAATCAAGCCGGAATCCGCCTCCGGCCGCGACCGCGCCAGGGTACGGTCACAGGCACAAAACGGGCACGCCAGATTGCACCGCGTGGTGACACGCCAGACGACTACGAGGCGCTCACGCACGGGGCCTCCTTTCGTCGTTCGCCATAACACCACCGGCTGAAGGCACGGGCGAAATCCACAAGTTGCTCCCACGAGGTCACGGGATGGACGTCCCAGCCCTGCTCGTTGCGGCCGCGGAGGATGTCGGCATACGCGCCTGGCTGGCGGGCATGCTGTTCCCATGTCGCCGGAAGATTGAGTACCATGGTGCCGCCGCCGCGGGCATTCGCCAGTGCGGCGGCACTAACACTCCAGCCGGAGTTTCCGCGCTCGTCAGAATCAAACATGGTGTTCACTCCATCATCCGAAATAACGAGAATATGAGCGGGGCGGCTGGAAGCAGGGCGTTTCGCGAATGTGTCGCGCAGGACATGAATGGGGAACGCGGTGGCTCCACCGAAATAGCCGGTGAGCACCCGGAGCAATGCCTCCTCATCGCGCACAAATCCCGGCGTGCTCGTGAACTGGCGCGTACCACTCCACAGCGTGGCCTGCACCCGCGCGCCGGCGCGCAGCGCGGAGAGGCAGATGATGGCGCCGGCCAGGGCGGGAAAGGACACGTTGATCTGCGGATTCACCATGGAGCCGGAACTGTCCACATAGAGGTCAAGGTCGAGCGGCTCCGGTTTCGGATCGCGCCCCTCGCTCATGCCCCACATCCGCCGCATTGTGGTGAGCCCGGGAATGACCCGCGGGCTGGTGAGGATTGATTGCAGCCAGTCGATTTCGTCCAGCGGATCACCGGGATTCCACGGCTCGAGACCTTCCGGCAGGACATCCTGCGCTGCCGGCGCACGACGGCTCGGGAACGGCACGATATGCGGACGCGCCTGTTCGCGATAGTAGCGCACCGCGGCATCATGCTCGGAAACGGGAATGCCTGCGGCCCGGAGCATCTCACCGTATTGAAACGGTTGCCGGGTCTGTCCGCTCGACGGCTGCGGCTGCGGGACAGCTTTTGACGCAGTCCCCCCCTCCGGGTCTTCTTCGGGAGGCACATCCGCTTCCCCGGACAGCGCCGGGTCCATCACGGGATGGATGATGCCATCGAGTTCCCCTGGCTCGATTTCCGTCAGTCCGTCTGGTTCGCCACCGGCACCCGCGCAGCAGGTGTCGTGCAGGCGCGCGAAAAGGGCCGGGGACTCCTTGTCCTCCAGCAGATAGGGCAGCAGCAGGCAGGCGAAGCGTCCCGCTCCATCCATCCAGTCGCGCGCGTAGGCGCGGATCAGCCGCGCCCCGAGCAGCGCATCGCCGTCCACTTTGTGATTCGTCTTTCCTGCGAGCGTGCCGCGATCCAGCCGCCAGAGGACTTCATAGATACGCATGTAGATTTGCCACACCGCTCCGGTTTTTTGTCCGGCCGCGATGCGGCGATACACTTCCGCAATGCGAAGCTCCGCACTGCGCTGGAGCCGGTCGTTGATCAGCAGGTCCGTGTAGAGATTCGCCACCATCGGCGCCTGCGCTTCGATCGTCGGCAGCCCGCGCCGCATTCGTGCCAGCAGTCTCATGTGATCAGTGAGGTTTGCGGGCGCGAACACATGATGACCGATTTCATGCGCGAGAACTTCCGGAGCAAAATCACCGACGCCGCACTCCATGACCGCCGGCAGACTGACTACCACCGCCTGGTCTGTGAGTCGTATCATCGCAAAACTCCCTGACAGACCCTCACGCGACGCGTCCTCCGGGGTGAGACAAAGTGCAGGGGCTTTCAGCCGCGTGTAGCGGCTCCACACTTCCAGCGCTGCGGGCCATGCCGCGTGCCAGCGGCTGCGGAGCGCTTCGAGTTCGGCTGGTGTGGCGGCACTCATGTCTGTGTGTGGAAAAAGAGCACTGCATGCGTAAGCGAAGCCGTCACAGCGGTGGTCGCGCCGTTAGCTGCGAGACTGGTCACTTCACCGCAATCCGCCGGCACACGAAGCGCCGCGACAGCCGCACGGTCCGGCGGTGGCGGTGGTGCCATCTCCTGTCCCACAACCCGGTGAAATGTCGCACCGAAGGCATCCGCCATGAGCAGCCAGTGCTCGCCACCGCTGCCGGCAAGCCACTGACCATGGAGAAGCGACACGACCGGCGGAGCGGCAAAGTGCCCGCCAAATCCGCGGAACGTGCCCGCACGAGCCACCAGCCGCGCACCATCAGCCGGTGCCGACGGGTCATACCACGGGTCGCGGCGGAGTCGCTCCAGAATTACCGCCAGGCCACCGCCGTCCACATCCAGCGCGGTCCCCGTTACATCGGCAGGGAGCGAGGACGCGAGTTGGAGCGCGCCCTCACGGAAATGGGCCAGCCCGCTGCGCCAGCCGGCAACCTGCCCTGCGCGCAGAAAAATATCCGCATCGTTTGTTGGTCCGGCAACCTTCTCCATCAGTGAAATCCACTGCGCCGGCCGCGCACCGTGCGTGGAAGCGAGTTGATGTACGGCATTGCTCACTGCAGCGATCACGCGACGCGGCCCGGCGGAGACGAGTCGCGCCGCGGGGACGAGCACGCGCACCCAC
>JANNVM010000692.1:0-3877 GCA_031414455.1 Verrucomicrobiota bacterium | reverse complement strand
GTCCGCGACTGCGGTCGATGATCACCGGGATGAGCACGCGGCAGCCGCTTTCGGCCAGGCGCCGCGCAAACTGCGATTCCGCCGGCACCCCTTCAACCAGGCCACAGAGCTGCTCGGGTGTCTGCGCGGCGTCAGGGATGGCGACCAGATCCGCCACGGGGGCGCGCCCGGTGGGTGTCAGGAGCAGGCCCTCGCCATGCACCGAGCCGAACGCAGGCCAGCGCACGGTGTGGATCTCGTAGCCGGATCCCTGGCCGACCAGCGATGGTTGATCGACGGTGGCAAGCAACTCCATCGCCGGTGCCGTGACGCGCGAGTCGCGGGCTCCGAGGATGAACGCGAGCCGCTCGCGGTTGCCCTGCACCGACTTCTCATACGCTTCCGCAGAGGCGAAATCGCATTTCCAGAACGCGGCCCTCCCTTCGACTGACCGGGCGGTTTCACGGAGGAGAAACCGGTCGACTCCCTCCACGAGCCGCGAGGCTAAGTCCCCTGTTAGAGTCAAGGGCTGCGTGCCGTCGAGCGGGCTGAAATCGGTCGCTCGTCCGTAGGTCGGACCGGCCCCTGCAACGAAGGCCTCAGCCTGCTTCGCCCGGCCGGCAGCATCAAGGTCCGCCAGCCACTGCGCCGCGGCGGCATCGTCTCCCGTCCGAAACTCCCACAGGCCGGCGAGGTTCATCGCTCCCTTGTTGCTGCTGAGTTGCAGCGGCCCGGCCTCGATGCCTCCGGCACCGCCGCCGTCCCATACACGGACGGCCAGCAGGTTCCAGCCATCGGCGCGGACTTGATCTGCGGCTATGGTGTAACTCCGCGTGGTGCCGGACGCCGAGCGGAACGGCTCAATGGTGCCGCTGGAGCCGATCTTCGCGCCATTGAACCAGGCCTCGTCACAATCATCAATACGGCCGAGGCTGAGGTGGAGACTCTCTCCTTTCCAGTCCGCCGGCACATGAACAAAACAGCGATACCAGGCAAAGCCATCATGGGCGTCCACAGTTCCGCCGTATTGTTTTTCCCAAAAACCCGGCACGCGCAGGCGCGCCCACGGAGCGTTCTCCGCACCATGGCAGGGAATCAAGATGATGGCCATGAAGGCCAGGAGCAGAGCCGAGCGGTGCATATTTTATTGTTAGGAAGAAATATTTTCCGGCGGATACAATTGTCAGATACGGAAAGAATGACGATCTCAATTTTGCACATCCTTGTGTCAATGCTTTCCCACCGGTCCGAGGTGGCGGTGCAGGAACTTGAACGTCCCGCCGCAGTTGATTTCGTGTCCGCCGACGAACCATTCGATGGCGCAATTCTCAGGCAGCTTAAGGCGGGCATTGTAGAGTTGGCGCACCTTGGCGAACTCGAACCCGACCTGCTCGTCGGAGCCCACCGGGTCGAAATGCCCGCGCTCGACCATGAACGGGCGCGGTGCGATCAACGCCGCCATCTCGGCGTATCCACAGGTGCTGCCCAGATCGAATTCAAAGATGTAGGGTTCCGGCTGGAACACGTAGCTGTAGCCGCTGTCGTTCGTGGTCGTCTTCCAGATCCATTCGTTAAAATCACCGGACACGATGGTCATCGCATAACCATCCACCAGCAGCGGCATGCGCATGGCGGTTTTGCCGCCCCAGGAAAGGCCGTAGAGCCCGATGCGATCCCCCGCGACGAACGGTTGGGTCTGCAGCCAGTTGACGATCTGCTGGTGCATGGCCGCGATGTATGAATACTGGGTCAGCCCCACGCTGTTGCATTTGCGCACGAGGGTGTCGGTCGGCGGAAACCTCACCGAGGGCGAGAAGGTGACGAAACCCTCCTCCGCAAGCTGCGCGGCGAATGAATGATAGGCCCCGGCATCGTCCTTCACCAACTGGTCAGGATTTCCGCCGCCGCCGTGCTGACACACCACCACCGGACGCCGTTCATCGGGTTTCAACCCTTTGGGGACGACCAGATAACCGAACGCGTTCGCGCCCGGGAAAACATCCAGTTGGACCTCGTAACAACTCCACTTCTCCTCGTCGTAGCGCAGGCGCGATTTCGCGTTGAACGGCAGCACCGGCGTCCCGAGACGACCGAGCACTTCGCGGCGCAGATGATCAATATAGGGAAGCTTCGTCGCCTCGTGTTTTTCGACGGAGGACGAATCGAGCCTGGCCATGAACTGCTGCCGCACTTTCCAGCTCTGGCCTAGCAGCCATTGGTTGTGCCGGTCGATCTCATGCATCTGCCGTTGCTGGCGCACGCGCGGATCGAACCTGGACGGCGCAATCTCCGGCGCTCCCTCGTCTGGAGGGAGTGTCGCCCCGGGACTCAGCGCAGTGAGGAAGCGGCTCAGCATCGGGGCCGAACCGAATGGCCCCTGCCCGTCGCCTTCGGCAATCAAATGAATCGGCGCGGGCGGAGCAAAGCCGTTCGCAAGCTGGAGCGCTCTGGCGACTTCCGCCTGCACGCGGGCGGGATCGGGCGAGTGGGCCACTCCCCGGCTGCCACCCGGCGCCACCACGGCGACCTCCGGGCCGCGGCATGCCTCAATGACAAGGGCCCTGGGCAAAATCATCGTCGCGATCTCGGCGTCACCGAACTGGGTGAGGAGGGAGAACACGCTGCGGTCGAAGGGTTCGCTCCACAGGTTCTGGCGCGAATCGAAATACCCGGAGACACCGGCCGCATCGATGCGGGTGTCGAGTGCTGCGGCATAAAATCCCAGCAGCGCGCCCTCGCCATAACCGATCACTCCAATGGAATCGTTTTCCCGCGCCAGCCAATCGACCGCCGCGAGCACCTTCTGCACTTCATAACCGATCAGGTGCCGGCCGAGCTGAAATGCCGGGCGAAACAACAGTTCCCGGCTGCTCATGGCCTGGCGCGCATAGGGGATGAAACCCTCCCCGCCGCGGACTTCCACCGTGCGGTCAATCAACACCGGCACGAGGACGCGACAGCCGCTCTCCGCCAGCCGGCGGGCGAATTGGGATTCCGCGGCCACGCCGGGGGCCAGGCCGCAGATCTGCCCGGGCGTCTGCGCGCAGTCCGGCACCGCGACCACCGCCGCCACCGGCTTGCGTCCGCGGGGCTCGAGCAGCAAGCCCTCGGCGTGCACATCACCGAACGCCGGCCAGCTCACGCGGTGGACGTCATAGCTTTTCCCGCGCCCGGCGAGGGCCGGTTGGTCCACGGTCGCCAGCAGCGCAGGGGCATCGAAGGACACGCGGGCATCGCGCGCACCGATGATGTGGGCGAAGCGTGTGCGGTTAGGTTCGATGGAACGGTTGTAATTCTCCGCCGATGAAAAATCACGCTTCCAATGCTGCGGACGCGCCGCCGTCGCCCGCCCGATTTCGGCATCGATGGCCCCGTCCCAATTCCCCACGCCACCCTGACCTGGCGCGAGCGGTGCCGTGCCGGGCAGGACGGCAGGTGTGGCAGAGGCAACGATTGCGCTCAGGAGCAGGACAGGAAGAGAAAGGAGTATCATGCAGGTTTATTCAGACAGGTTTTCAGGCTTGGGAGAGGCTCCCGGAGCTGGAGCGACTACAGTTTAGATGAAGTTAGTAACCATGAGGCCTTCAGATTGAAACGGTCCGGCAGGACGTCATTTCCGGAGAATGAATCCGGCGTTGGCCCAGTTGGCGAAATCTTCGCGGGAGCCGTTGCCGGCATCCATGGCGACGAGGCTGATCAACTTTGCGCCCTCAGGGATCTGCAAATCGAAACGCCACGCCTGCGACTGCACCCGCATGACCGGGCTGGCCGCAGCTTCTTTGCCGTCGATGAACACTTTGAAGACCACGCTCGGGTGCATGGCGAGGTTCGAGCCATTGCTGATGTCCACCACGTTTTCATCCGCACCAGCCAGGGCGACGAAACGCTGATACTCCGG
>JANNVM010000691.1:0-3982 GCA_031414455.1 Verrucomicrobiota bacterium | reverse complement strand
TCCGCGAGGATACGTTGGGCATCCGCGTCGCCGCAGACGCGATCCCGTTCGCCGGTGAGGCACAGGAGCAGGGCGTCTTTGGGAAGTTTCGAAAGATCTTCCAGCTTTACCCCGAAGCCGCGCTGTCCCCGCGCGCTGCGGCCGGGTTGCACACTCATCAGTGCGCGGGGAAAAGGCAGTCCACTTTCCGCGGCGAGGGCGCCAAGATTGGCAGTGAGCAGCCCGCCGACGCTGTGACCGGCAACGGCGAAGCGCGACTTGTCAGGGTTCACGCGCCCCGGCTTACCCAGTTCACCGAGTGCCGCTTTTACGGCGGTGACGGTGTTGGATGTGAAATCCTCTGTCGGCGTCAGCGCACTCTCCTGGTAGCGCGCGTGAATGACGATGTTGCCGCGCCGGGCAAGGTGATTGATCCATGCTCCGTAGAGCCATGGATCCATGGCTGTCCAGCCGTGGAGGAAGACGATGACCGGTGCGGACTCAGGCACCGGTCGATCGGGCTCAAAGAGATGATATGCTGTGCCGCCGCTGCCGTGCTTCGATTCGCGCACCGCAGCGTGTGGATAGTCGTTGCCACCGGGACCGGCCGCTGGCTGTGACGGCGGAGCCGGCCTTTCATCCGCGAGGAGCGTTGCGCGGGCAGCGAGGAGGCAAAAGAACAGGAGAAGTTGGCGCATGAATGGCAATGCGGGGCAAGCGCTCCGATTGCAATCCCGGAGAGGAACCGCGGCCGGGCCGAGGACGCCGGTGGAGTGAGCTTAATCCGTGCGGCCCGTGTTCTCAGCAGATGTTCCTTCAGACAGACAGGGCATTGCGCCGCCGGATTCACTGGTTTATCAGCCGCCATGCCCCCAGTGACCCATGATGGATTTGACTCCGTGGAGGATGTCCTCGCCGACATCCGCGACGGAAAGCTTGTGATTGTGACCGATGACGAAGACCGTGAAAACGAAGGTGATCTCATCGCCGCAGCGGAGATGATCACCCCGGCGCTCGTGAACTTCATGATCACGGAGGGCCGCGGTATGCTGTGTGCGCCGGTGTCGGAGGAAATCGCCGCGAGGCTCAAACTCGGGCCCATGGTGGCGCAGAATCGTGATGCGTTTAAGACGAACTATACGGTCACGGTGGATGCGGCGCGCGGCGTGACCACCGGTGTCAGTGCGCAGGATCGCGCAGCGACGATTCGCATTCTCGCCGATCCGGTGAGCAGTGCGGGCGATCTCGTGCAACCGGGACATGTGAATCCGCTTGTGGCCCGCTCTGGCGGCGTGCTGCGCCGGGCGGGACACACGGAAGCTGCGGTGGATCTGGCGAGGCTCGCCGGACTGCGCGAGGCCGGCGTGCTCATTGAGGTGCTTAGCGCCGATGGCAGTCCCATGCGCCTGCCGGAACTGCTGCCCTTCGCAAGGAAGCACGGACTCAGGATCACCAGCATCGCCGCACTCATCGAATACCGTCGCCGCAGCGAACGGCTCGTCGAGCGCGAGCAGGTTGTGCAACTCCCGACGGACTGGGGCGATTTCCAGCTCTATCTTTATAAGAGCACGCTCGACGGGGCGGAGCACCTTGCACTGGTCATGGGTGAGGTCTGCGACGGTGAACCGGCTCTGGTGCGCGTACACAGCGAATGCCTCACCGGTGATGTCTTCGGCAGCAAGCGCTGTGACTGTGGCTGGCAGTTGGATGCCGCCATGCAGCGCATCGCGGAGGAGGGGCGCGGCGTGCTGTTATACATGCGCCAGGAAGGCCGCGGCATCGGGCTGACGGCAAAAATTCACGCCTACAAACTCCAGGAGCAGGGCCTCGACACCGTGGAGGCCAATCTCAAACTCGGCTTCCCCATGGACCTGCGCGACTACGGCATCGGAGCGCAGATGCTGCATGACCTCGGCGTCCGCAAACTCCGCCTCATGACGAACAACCCCCGCAAGATTGTCGGACTCGAAGGCCACAGTCTGGAAATCGTTGAACAAGTGCCGATTAAACAGTCGCCGAATCCCCACAACACGCGCTATCTGGATACCAAGCGTGATAAGATGGGGCACACGATTTAATTTCCCGGCACCTTACACAAAAGAAAAGCCGAACAGCAACCCCCCATCGCCGCACGCAAGATCATCACCATGAAAACCCACCTCACCGCTCTCATTATCGCCATGTCCGCACTCTCAGTTACCGCAGACGACAAGAAACCCGCCGCGCCCGCCGCGGATGCCGCCAAAGACGGTGTGAAACATGCGGATGCCGCCGGAGCAAAAAAGCTCATTGATGACAGCGCTGCGAAGAAAGACGGCAAAGTCGTCGTCCTCGACATCCGCACACCGGACGAATTCAAAGGCGGGCACATCGCCGGAGCGGTGAATGTGGATTTCAAGGAAAAGGACTTTGCGGACAAAGTGGCCAAACTCGATAAGGACAAAACGTATGTGGTCCATTGTCAGAGCGGCGGACGCAGCACGAAGAGCCTGGAGATCTTCAAGAAACTCGGCTTCAAGGCGATCGTGCACCTCGACAACGGATTTGGCGGTTGGGAAAAGGCCGGGCTGCCAGTGGAGAAGAGCAAATAGACGCTGCATCAACTCCTCTGCCGATCCCACATGGAGCCATCGCCCTATCACATCCTGCCACCCGATACACTCTGGAAGATTGCGTGTTTCGCACTGGCCTTCGGCTGCTGCGTGGGCTCGTATCTGAACGTCGTCATCTACCGGCTCCCGCTCGGCCTGAGCACGAACAATCCGCGGCGCTCGTTTTGCCCGTTGTGCAAATACAACATCCCGATGTGGCACAACATCCCGATTGTCTCGTGGCTGGTGCTGCGAGGGAAATGCGCCAACTGCAAAGCGCCCATCTCGCCGCGGTATTTGTTCGTGGAGTTGCTGACAGGAGTGATGTTCCTCTGGGCGTTACTTCACCTCGGCTGGGACTGGAAGGTGCTCGCGGCATGGACGTTCCTCGCGCTCGCCATCGCCGGCTCCTACATTGATATTGATCACCAGATCCTCCCTCACGAAATCACCTGGGGCGGCGCGGCGGCGGGCCTGGTGGCGGCGGGCCTGGTGCCCGACCTCATCGTTGCGGACACATGGTGGATGAATCTCCTTCACAGCCTCGGCGGCGCAGCGCTCGGGTTCGGACTCATCTGGTGCATCGTGCATCTCGGAAAGATGGCGTTCGGCAAGATGAAGATGGCCTTTGAGAAACCCGTGGACTGGTCGGTCAGTCAGGCGGAAGGCGCAGAGGAGCCTGTCTTCAAAGTCGCAGACCAGGAAGAGGGATGGTCCAACATCTTCAATCGGGCCACCGACCGCCTCATCATTCGCGCGCCGACCGCCCTGCTCGACACCCGGCACGTCGAGGATGTGATCCTCACGATGACAAACGACAGCGTGAAAATGACACCTGCTGCCGGTGGGGAAACGGAGACGATGCCGCTGGAGGGCATAAAGTCCATGAGCGGCACCTGCCTTACCGTGGAGCAGCCGCGCGAAGCGATGGGCATGGGTGATGCCAACTGGATGGCCTGCGTGGGGGCCTTTTTCGGCTACAAGGCTGTGCTGTTCACCATCCTCGCGGGCTCCTGCATCGGCGCAGGGATTTCATTGCTGATGATCTTGTTGCGCCGGCGGGAATGGGCGGCGCGGATTCCGTTTGGCCCCTACCTCGCCGCGGGTGCCGTCATCTGGCTGTTTTACGGCCAGCAATTGCTGCGCTGGTACTTCAGCCTCGCGCAGGGAAGAGCACCGGTGGAATGAATTCAACAAACGTGGAGTGGGCTTCCATCCCACCAGTCCCTCTGCGGATGACCAGTGGGCTGGAAGCCCGCTCCACGCTTCATTACATCGATCAAAAATGAACATCGCCCGCGGCCTGCTCGGCGTCGTTGTTCTGCTCGCGCTGCTCTGGCTGCTGTCGCTCGACCGGCGGCGGGTGAACTGGCGGATCGTTGCGGGCGGGCTGTTTCTGCAATTGCTGCTCG
>JANNVM010000690.1:0-1631 GCA_031414455.1 Verrucomicrobiota bacterium | reverse complement strand
CCGCCGATGCGGCGCGGGAAAAGGGCCATGCCTTTGTTTTGCACCGCCGCTCCCTGAAGCGTGCGGAAGTGAAAATCGAGGAAGTCCTCCGTCTCCAGCAACTGCGGGAAGATGACGCGGCCGTCGTAGGCCGTGTAGGTGGCGTAGAACTTCACACTGCCGTCGTCGTCGGTGAAGCGCACGAAGCGCGCATCCTCGATGCCGTTGGTCTGACTGGGCAGGACCGGAAAAATCGCGCGCTCGGAATAACGCTGCAGCGGCGAAAAGGCGACGCGGAAGTTCGATTTCGCCAGCATCAGCAGCCGCTCGCCGGCAGCGAGGCATACCGCATCCGGTGAGGGACCGCACGCCTGCAGCACGGCCTGATGCAACTGTGACTCACTGAAACTGGCGGGGAGTTCGGTCATCACGCGATCCAGATAGTCGCAATCCACACCGAGTTCCTTGCCTTTGCGGCGAAACCACGCGGCTTCGAACGATTCATCCACCACAGGCCGCGGCTCAACCACCCATCGCGCCGGGTCGCCCAGATCAATCTCGAAGTCATCGGTCAGGGTCCCGCAGCGGAATCCGATGGAGGAGATGTGTCCTTCGCCGACGGCCCGCAGACTGAGGACAAAGCGCAGGGCTCCTGCCGTTAGGTCTGACTGATCCGGGCACATGACGATGCTCGGATTGAACAGCGCTGCGGCTTCCAGCGAATATTCATGTGTGAAGTAAGACCCGATGAGCAGCCGCCGGGTTTGGGTCAGAACAGAATCCGTGGGCAGCCACTCGGATACATCATGGAAGCGCCGCAAAAAATAGCTGTCGAGTTCAAGGTGCCGCCCCGCAAAGTCGTCACCAATGATGCGCCACTGATTTTCGGCCTCCTCCTCGGTCAACGCCAGGATGCGCGTGATGATTTTCAACACCCGCGGCATATCCGCAGGATTGTGGGCGCGGGGTTCGGTGACCGGAAGGAAGGGGCGGATCAAAACGCGGCGCGCGTCAGGGCGCAGCGTCACCGGCAGTTTGCGGAGGAGGCTGTTTTGGAGCATGCAAAAGTTGCTTTAGGCCGCTGCGTTCACCTGGCGAACGCTGAGATCGGACGGTGCGGCCGCGGTAACTTCTGTGCTGAACAGGCCCGCCGCCAGTTTCATCTCCGCGGATGACTGCAGCCATGCGAGAGTGGATTCGGCTCCCTGATTCAGATTCACCCGGTTCTCCTGGAGACCATCACAGCAGCCGCCGGTGTCAGGATCCGCCAGAGTGAGGCCCAGTTCGTTGCCTCCGGAAAACCATGCGAATGCCCGCTCCGCCTCCCGCAGCCACTGGCGCTGACCTGTCAGGGCGGCGGCGTCAAGGCAGGCGGCGGTCATCGCCTGAGCCTCCAGCGGCTGTTGATCCCACAGCGCCGGTTGGCCGTGACGCAGCCAAAAGCCGTCCGAACCCACGGGACGGAAGTGTCCTGCGGGAGCGGTTTGCGCCTTTACGAGAAAACCGAGCGTGCGCAGCCCGGTGCGGCGCCATGCGCTGTCTCCGGTCTGCCGGGCAGCGGCGAGCAGGGCCTGCGGCAGCTTGGCGTTGTCGTAGGTGACACTGTCTTCGAACCACTCCCATGCCTCCGTTGCAGTTTCGCGGCAGAGCCG
>JANNVM010000689.1:0-8460 GCA_031414455.1 Verrucomicrobiota bacterium | reverse complement strand
GCCTCTGCAGAGGCGCTCGCGGCGGACTGCGGGAACTTCCTCGCACATCGTCCGCTGGCCGCGCGTCCGCCGGGTACCCTGTATGCCGCCGGGAAATTCCTGCGCCGTCACCGGGCCGGAGCCGCGGCGGCGGGGGTTGCGCTCATCGCGGCGGGTGCCGGACTCACGGTTAGCCTGCGTTCGCATTTTGCGCGGCTGCAGGCGGATGAGCAGGCCCGGGTGGAAAAGGAACGGGCCGCGCGCGAGGGGCGCAAAGGCTATCTCATCACGCTGGCGATGACGTCTCTTTTCCGCGGAGCGATGCCGGAATACGGCTATTCACCTGACCGCAGCGTGCGGGATGTGGTGCAGGCATGGACCGGGGAACTGCCCGCCGCCGTGCGGGAGGATTCCGAGGTGGAAGGTCTCGCCCGACTCTCGCTGGGCAATGCGTGGGCCGGTTTTGGCGAGTCCGGCAAAGCCCGGGCGCAGTATGACCTCGCCGCCGCACTGCTGGCCGATCCCTCGCCCGCGTTCGCTCCGGCCCGTGGTCTGACGGAGGTCAATCTTGCCCAGCTTGCCCTGAGCGAGCGCCGCGTGGAAGAGGCCATGGAGCACCTGCGGCTCGCGCGCCAGTTCTTCACTGCGGCGGGCGGCGGATACGGCGATCAACTGCTCCGTGTGGAATTGCTGCTGTCCATGCAGCGCACCGATGCCGGAAAGCCGGAGGAGGGCGCTGCCATCGCCCAGCGCGTGCTGGATTCCGTGCGCGCTGATGATTTGGGAAGCGGCGAACTCCGCGCCCGCGCACTCTGGCATCTCGCCCGCGCTGCGCGCACCGCCGGCAAGCCGGACAAGCGCATCCTTCTCCTCAAGCAGCGCGTCGCGATGCTGGAGAAAACGCCGAATGTCTCCCGCGGTGTCCTGCTGGAGGCCAAAGCCGAGGCGCTGCTCGCGACCCTGACAGAAGACGCCGGGGCGCTCGCCGCGGCAGAGAAAGTCCTCACCGAATACGCCGCGCTCCATGGCCCGCTGCACCCGTCCACGCTGCAAATGCGCACAGACATTGCCGATGCGCTCGCTCAATCCAGCCAGCCGGCAGCCGCGCGGGAGAGATACGGGGCTTTGCTCAAGGATGCGCCGGATGCCGAACTCGCCGGTGAATGGCGGCAGTCGTTGAGTGAACTGGAGTAATGAGGCGTGGAGTGGGCTTCCCAGCCCACTGGTTTTCTTTATCCTCAGCAGCTCCTGCCGGGAGGGAAGCCCGCGCCCCGCTCACTGCACACCGATGCGCGCCGCGCCTTCCGGTGCATCAAGGCGCATCCGCCGGTTCAGGGTGCCGCTCCATCCATTGTTTCCTGGCTTCAGGCGGATGCGGCTACCTTCCGTGGTCTCTTTCCATGCTTTGGCAAAACCCCGGTAGGAATCGTGATAGCCGCCGCGGCCCACGGTGCCGGAGGTGCCGCTGCCAGCGCTGACCCAGAAGCCGTCGCAGGTCCCGGTGGGCCAGGTGATGCTGCCGTTCATGTAAGTGGCCACGCGACTCCGGACTTCCCCTGCAAGGTGTTCGCCGTTGTCATTGTTGCGCACGTTGAAGGCGGCATAAACGACCGTGTTGGCGGCGTCATTGCGCCGCCAGAGCACACTGCTGGTGCCGGTGAGCGCGCCGGTGTGGGAACCTCCGTTGGAGGGGCTGGCGGTGCCAATGTCAGGATACCAGACTTCGTAGCGGCTCCCGAATTCAAGCATCGTGGCGGCGGACGCGATAAGGCCGCCGTGCGCCAGCATGGCCTCCAGATTCCAGCCGCCGTAGGGTTCGGACACCGGGAACGGGAAGTCATCAAACACGCTCGTGACGGCGTCTCCGCCGTTGTAAGCCGGCTCGCGCCCATTGCGGTCAATAAGCAGCGAGCGGCCCTGGCGGTATTCTCCTTCGGGGACCCACATGGACGGCGTTAGGGTCCGGCTGCGCAGGTGCGCGAGGTAGCTGCCGTCGGGTGAGTAGGCGGCGACTATTTCGCCGAGCACCATATAGCCGAAGTTGGAATAGGCGTCTTCGTTGTCGCCCAGATCCACGGTGCCGGGAGCCCAGATCAGCGGGCGGCCGAGCATCCAGCGCATGATGTTATGCCGGCTGGGCGGGCTGGCCACGCCCATCTCATCAGCGATCTGGCGCGCTTTGAACATGGGGTCTCCCGGGCCCTGGTTGCGTCTGAATCCGCCGGCATGATGCAGCAGGTGCTCCACGGTGATGTCCGCGAAGCGGATGTCGCCGAGCACGTTCACGCCCTGGATCAGGAACGGCGTGACGGTGAGCAGACCGTTGTTGTTGATGCCGTCGATCGTGAGGTTGAAGACCCGGCGCTGCAGGCCCTGACCGCCAAATGCGCCGCTGTTAGCAAGCTGGCGGATGGCCGCAGCGGTGACCGGCTTGCACAGACTGGCGATGCGGAAGAGTGCATTCTCCGGGATCGGAGCCTGGCCGAAATCATAGCCGAAGCTGCGCAGGTAAACGATGCGGCCGTTGTGGATGACGCCGAGCACCCCGGCGGTGGCGGTGCTGTCGGCCATCTCCTCCTGCATGATGGTATCGAGGCCGGCGAGGTTCGACACCGGGCGGCCGCTCACGGGAAGATCGGCCAGAGCGGTGAGCGTGGTTAGAAGAAGGAAGAGGAGCGCTTTCATGGCACTGGGAGTAGAGGGCTAAGGCCGCCATTGCTGACGGCGGAAGTGGTTGATTCAAGTTAGGAAATCAGCGGGGAAGGAGCCGGGCGAAGAGGCGTTCGGCATCTTCTGCGGGAGAGAGCGTGGCCTGCCAAAGCTGCGCGGCGGTGCCGTCCTCAGCCGTCGCCGGCCCGGTCATCAGCAGGGAGAACGTGCGTGCCTGTCCGGCGGCCGGCCCTTCGCCGGACGAATACCAGGTTTGCATTTCCTCCGACCACAGCGGCTCCACGTTGATACCCTGCGTGTCCGCCGGGCGCGACCACCGGAGAATGAGCGACCCGTCGTCCGGATCGCGGGCTGCCGTGAGCGGCAATTGTGACGGCCTGAGCGGCAGCAGGCCGAAGGCAGCTTCTTCGAAATTGTTCAATCCGTCGCTGTCGGGGTCCGCGGAGGGAGCGGCGAGTGCGGGGATTTCCAGCGTACCGTCGGCGTTCGCGTCGAAGTGAAGGAATTGCCAGTAATCGGCGAGACCGTCGCCGCCGACCGGCGGGAAGTTGTCAGGCAATGTGTCCGCCACCGTGAAAGTGCCGGTGAGGAGCTGCCCGGCGACCGTGGCGCGCACCGTGGCGGATTCATCGCGGCGCACGGTGGCAGTGGTGGCCCGGCCGGTGGCATTGATGCCGGTGACAGGGCCGCTGAGGATTTGCCAGTCGCTGGCCGCACCGGCGAGGTTAAGGCCCGTGCCGTCGTCAGCGGACGCTGCGGCGGTGAGTTGCGTGGTCGAGGCTTCGGGCGCGGGATTCGGTGCAGCGATGAGGGAGAGTCCCTCGGCGTCATAGAGCTGCGCGATATAGCCGAATTTGGCCGTGAATACCGGCTGGCCCGCCGCGCCTTTGGATTGGGAAATGCCGGCGATGCTGTCCGACGCGGTGTCGCAGGTGTAACGCACACTGCTGCGGCGCGGCTGGCCGGGGGCGACGGTTTCCGCAGTGAGGCTGAAGTCCGCGGAGTTGCGCACACCGGCATGGGCGGTGAGCGGGAGCGCGCAGAGGAGGAGTCGTATTTTCATGGCGCGGGTTATTGAAGTGACACGAGCACGAGCACGAGACCGCGGCCTTCCTTGAGAGGACTCATGGCTTTACCGAGGATTGCGCCGTGAGTGCGGGGACCTTCACCGGCGCGCATGGCGTGGCCGGGCACGGCGGAAGTGGTGAGCAAATCGCCGGCGCGGATGGCTTCGGTGGAGGCGTCGGCTTTGACATAGACGCGGCCCGCGAGGGCGACGGGGTGACCGCCGGCGTTCACGCCGGGCTGCGAAAGCGAGATGCCAGGATTTACGCCGCCCGCGCCGCTGACGATGCCGGCGACGCGACGGTCATATCGGTCGCTGCTTTCGCGCAGCCTGCCGGTGTGTTCTTCATCAATAACAAGCACCGTTCCCGGTTCCAGGTTTTCGCCGCCGAGATCAAAGGGCT
This sequence comes from Verrucomicrobiota bacterium, assembly GCA_031414455.1. Lineage (GTDB taxonomy): Bacteria > Verrucomicrobiota > Verrucomicrobiia > Verrucomicrobiales > V1-33 > V1-33. Next base: position 4,342 of record JANNVM010000689.1, on the reverse strand, counting down.
CGGCAATGTCCGCGCCGCCGGTGATGGTGAGGGTCTTCACACTGCCGTCACCTGCGGCGGTGAAGTTCTGCGTTAGGTTCAGGTTCTGCGCGGAGACATTGCCGGTGATGGTTGCGCTGCCGGAGATGTTGGCGTTCCCGCCGATGGTCGTGGTTCCGGTAATATTGGCCGTGGCCGTGACGCGGAAGGCCCCGTTCACTTCAAGCGCGGCATCCATGTAAACGTCGTCATCGAAGTCAGCCGGGCCGAAGAAACTGGCGTCGCCGTAAATGCTGGCATCGCCGCCGGTAGTTAGCGTTCCGGTGTTGAGAATATCTCCCGTGAGAGTGGCGTTGCCGGCGGTGAAGGTGTCCCCGTTTTCACTGACAGTGAAGGCATTGCTCCGGCTCGCGTCATTGCTGCCATTGCCAACAACGAACAGTTTGCTGCCTGCGGGCGCGTTCCATCTGCCGACGACCGTCTGCGCCGACTCCGCGGTCCGCAGCCCCCAGCCGAGGGCGACGGAATAGAGGGAGGGAGCGGAACTGTATGCTCCCGCAGCAAATGAGGCGGTTCCATCCGCCGTGGTGTTGCTGCCGAGCGCAGTGGAGGAAACACCGCTGGCCGTGGTGTTGTTTCCCATCGCGGTGGAATAGCGCCCGACATTCACCGCGTCCCAGCGGCCGGCCGCGCCGCCGTCGCCCTGCGGGTCCACCGCGGTGGCGTCAACATAGCCGGCGCGAAAGGCGCGCTGTGCGCTGAACCACATCAGCCTCGCCCCTTCGCCCTCTGCGGGGATCGCTCCCGCGCCGGCCGCGCCGCCGGTGACGAGCAGGCCCGCCGTGCTCTCGCCACTGGCGAGAATGGTCTCCGCGCTGCCCGCGGTGGCCGCATGCCGGGCGTAAGCCACGGGCGAGATGAGTTGGTGCGGGAAGAGTTCCTGCACCGGTCCGCGGTTCACTGTGCCCACCCACACCCGCAGCCATGCGCTTTTGCCAGGATCGGGCACGAGGTCAGCGGCCAGCGTGCGCATGTTGGTGAGGGTTGTGTTGCCGAGCGCCACATGATAGAGGCCGCCGGAGACGGCGAGGCTCACAGCTTCCGGTGGCTCGTCGGTGGGTGTGCGGCCTGGAAGAAAATCGATGCTGTTCGACCACATGACCGACATGCCGGCCGGTGCGGAAACTTTCACCGCCGGAGCCGCCGTGTAGCCATTGCCTGCGGTGATTACGGTGAACGACGTCACTGCACCACCGGTGAGATTTGCCCGTGCCGTGGCCTGCAATGGGCCGATGCCTGTGGGCGCATTCAGCGTCACCGCGGGCGCACTGGTATAGCCCTTGCCGCCGTGCAGCACGCGGATGGAGGTGACGCGGCCACCCGACAGCGCCGCTTCGCCTACCGCCGGCTCGAGCGGTCCGGCATTGGACTGGTAGATTTGAAATTTGAAGTATGCGGTGCCGGTGAAATTCAATCCATCTGACACGAGGCGGCCCTGGTGGGCGATGGTGGCGGGGACTTCTGCGCGGGCAGGAGTGCAGACGGCGAGAGCGCCGGCGAGAAGCGGCAGCAGGGATCGGAGGAGTGTTGATTTCATGGCGGGAGAGATTGGAGTTCTCCTGCTCATGGGCAAAACCCGCCCGGTTCCCGCCAACTTTCCCAAAACTATTTTTCGCCGCGGCCCGTCGCTCAATAGGCCTTGGCGAAAATCACGCGCCTTGTGCTGGGCTTTCCCGTCAGGAAGCACAGGCCTTCCTCTGCATATTCGTCTCCGCGGGGAATGCAGCGCATCGTCACGCCGTATTGCTTCTGGATGCGCTCCTCGTCACCGGCGCTGCCGGCCCAGTGGCACAGGGCGAAGCCGCCGTGGATCTCGCGTTCGCTCTTCGGCGTGAAGAAGCATTCGAAGGCTTCCTTCGTGTCGATCTTCACCATATTGGCGTCGCGGAAGGCAGTGGCCCGGGCGAGCAGGCCCTCCTGGATTTCTTCCAGCAGCGCGGGTGCGCCTGACACAATGTCAGCCATCGCCGGAAAAGTCTTGTCCTTCGCGCCACGGTCACGACGGGCGACGGCGGCGGTGCCTTTCTCCAAATCACGCGGGCCGATCTCGATGCGGACGGGTACGCCTTTCTTGATCCATTCCCAGCTCTTGGTGCCACCGGCGAGATCGCGGGTGTCCACATGCGCGGTGATGGCGTCGCCGCGCCACGTTTGCGCACGGAGTTGTTTGGCAAGGGTGTGGCAGGCGTCGAGCACCGCCTGGCGGGTTTCCTCTTTGGGCGTGACGGGCAGAATCACAATCTGCTGCGTCGCGATGCGCGGCGGCAGCACCAGTCCGTCGTCGTCGGCGTGCGCCATGATCAGCGTGCCGATCAGGCGTGTGCTGGCGCCCCAGCTTGTGGTCCATGCAAATTCCTTGCCTCCGGCGCGGCCGGTGAACGTGATGTTAGCCGCTTTCGAAAAATTCTGTCCGAGGAAGTGGCTGGTGCCGGCCTGGATCGCTTTGCAGTCCTGGACCATGGCTTCGATGCACAGCGTCTGCTCCGCGCCGGGGAAGCGCTCGCCTTCACTCTTTTCGCCTTTGATGACGGGAATGGCGAGGTGGTCCCGTACGAAGGTCTCGTACACGTCCAGCATCAGCGCCGTTTCTGTCAGGGCTTCCTCCTTCGTTTCGTGTGCGGTATGTCCTTCCTGCCAGAGGAACTCCGCCGTGCGCAGGAAGATGCGCGGGCGCATTTCCCAGCGCATGACATTGCACCATTGATTGATGAGCAGCGGAAGGTCGCGGTAACTCTGCACCCAGCGCGCGAACGCCGCGCCGATGATGGTTTCACTTGTCGGGCGGATGACAAACGGCTCAGCCAATTCGCCGGACGGCACCATCTTCATGGTTCCGTCCGCCTGTTTCACCGACTCAAGGCGGTGATGGGTGACGACAGCGCATTCCTTGGCAAACCCCTCGACGTGCGCGGCTTCCTTTTCCAGATAGCTCAGGGGAATGAGCAGCGGGAAGTAGGCGTTGCTGTGCCCGGTGTCCTTGAACATGCGGTCCATTTGCCGCTGGATGTTCTCCCAGATGCCATAGCCCCATGGCTTGATGACCATGCAGCCGCGGACTTCGGAATTCTCCGCCATGTCGGCGGCCTTGATGACTTCCTGATACCACTCCGGGAAATTGTCGGCGCGCACGGGACTGATGGCGGACTGGACTTTGGCCGGGGCTTGCTGGGACATGGTGTTTTTTTAATGCTGAATTTTGGGAGCGCGCATGATGGAGCCCGCTCCGGGGGCCGCAAGAGGAGCATTGCACGATCAGCAATCCGTCAGATAACTCCCGGTCGCCTTGTCGCTACTCTGCGCAATCTGACTTCATCATGGAATCCTCCCCCCTCGAATTCGCCCGCCCGTTCTGGCTCTATGCCGGACCGGTCGTCTGCGCACTGCTGGCGTGGCTGATGGTGATCTTTGCAAGGCGACGGGAGCGCGATCTCGCGAAGCTGGTGCATCCGCGGTTCCGCCAGCGGCTGCTGCCGGGGCTCTCTCCGCGGCTGGTGGTGGTGAAGCGCTCGCTTTGGCTGCTCGCGGTGCTCCTGCTTTTCACCGCCGTCGCCGGCCCGCGGAAAGGCTACGAATGGCGCGAAGTGAAACGCCGCGGCATTGATATCCTCTTCGCCGTGGACACCTCGAAGAGCATGCTCGCCGAGGATCTCGCCCCCAACCGCCTCGAACGGGCCCGGATGGGGATTCATGATTTTATTGGCCGGCTCAAAGGCGATCGCGTCGGGCTGATTCCCTTCGCGGGCAGTTCGTACGCGTTGTGTCCGCTCACGCTCGACTACGATGCCTTCCGTGAGTCGCTCGACGCCCTCGATACCGATCTCATTCCCCGCCAGGGCACGGATGTGGCCAGCGCCATCCGCGAAGCCGACCGGCTCTTTGCTGAGAAAGGAAACAATCACCGCATTCTCGTGCTCATCACCGACGGCGAGGATCTCCAGGGCGATGCCCTCGAAGCCGCCAAAGACGCGGCGAAGAACGGCATGGCGGTCTATCCGGTCGGCGTGGGCAGCATCGCCGGCGTGACCATTCCCCTGACTCACCCTAACGGGCAAAAGGACGTGGTGCGCGATGAGCAGAACAATCCGGTCACGACGAAACTTGACGAAGGAATGCTACAGAAGATTGCGGAAGCCACCGGCGGACTCTACGCTGCGCTGGGACGGGGTGCAGAAGGACTGGATACCATTTATCGCGAAAAACTTCGCCTGATGCCGCAAAACGAACTCGACTCGCACATGGAAAAGATCCCGCTGGAACGCTTTGAGTGGCCGCTCGCGGCGGCACTTGTGCTCTTGTTCGTGGA
>JANNVM010000688.1:0-4537 GCA_031414455.1 Verrucomicrobiota bacterium | reverse complement strand
TCCTTCTGATCAAGGACATCGAGGCGTCGCTCAGCCCCGGGGTATAGGCTGAGATCTTCCTCACGGGGCGATCGTGACTTTCAGCCGGGCGAAGCGGCGCGTGGCTTTGCCTTGGGGGATGGTGACGGTGATCGTGTCCGGAGCGGTTCCGTTTTCGACGATGCCTACGCCGCGCGCAGGGCAGCAGTGGCCGGTGGCGTGAGGGCCATCCTCAGATAGGTCACGGCCGATTGCCACCGGCGGCTCATGGTGGCGGGGGAAACGGCGAGCGAGCGGGCGATCTCACACTGCGGCACGCCGTGGAAGAAGCGCAGTTCCACCACGTTCGCGGATTCGGGCAGTTCGCTGCGCAGGCCGGCGAGGGCTTCGTTCACATCGGGCCAGGGTTCGGGTTCTGCGGCGGCGATGTGAGCGGCTTCCTCCAGCGGGACGGCGGAGGCGGCATCACGGCGGCGTGCGGTGCTGTTGCGCCGCCATTCATCCACCAGCACGCGCTTCATGACGGTGAGCACCAGCCCGCGGAGGATGTGCGCTTCGTGCATCCGCTCCGGTGGAGGCCGGCGCAGGATGCGCTCGATTGCCATGTGCAGCAAATCCTCCGCCTGCAGCGCGTGCGCGTGACCTGGATACCTCTCCAGCAGAAACGCGCTCTGCTTCACGAGGGCGGGATAGAGAAGAGTGAGGATGGCGTTCATGACGGTGAGTGGTTTGGTGAGTGGGCAGCGGGCTCTCTCCTCTACGTGCGCTTTTCGCGGTCAAAAACACGTCACGCATGTTGAACTGTCAGAACCGTATCGGACCGGACCAGAGTTATTATCCCGGGGGATAACTATCATCCCGGAGGGATCAATGAAAATAGCCCGGCGTTTCAACGCCGGGATTTGGATTGGCAATGGCATGAGTCCAGAAGGGACGGCTGATTGAAGGCATGTCCTGCGTGATTCGTGGGATTGATTCAGCCGTCCCTTCGGGACTCGCATTCTTCTCCCTTCAACCCGGCGTCGAAACGCCGGGCTATTATCGCAGGTCCCTTCGGGACAATGGCTTTAGGCAGTAATCTCACTTCAGCGCGCACGGTAGAAGCGACGCTTGTCGCCGGGCGCGCCGGGCGCGGGGAAGGTCACGGTGCCGTCCGGGTTCGTGGGTGTGACTATGTCATCGAGATCCCAGTTCCAGGTGGTCAAGTCAGTCGAACTTCCGAGTTCGTAGCGGGCGCCCTGCCTCCCGGTCAGGGTCAGTTGCAGCTCGCCATTCACTCGCGCTGCGGCCAACAGCGGTGGCTCGGTCACGGTGTGGAATTGCCCGGAGGCGACATCGCGCAACTCCTGCACGGTGCCGGAGGGCCATTCGATGCGCACGAGGTCCGCATTCGTCGCGTTACCGAGGCCGACATGGACGAAAAGGCTGTTCTGGCCCATGAGGCCATCGCCGCCGGAGACTTCGCGCATTTGCCAGAACGACTGCCCGTTGATTGTTGCATGCACGCGAACCTTCGCGCCAATGGCCGCGCGGTTCGACCGGGTGCCGATCAGCCGGAACTCGAGCCAGTGATTGGCGTTCCCGTTGTTGTGATAGAGGAAATTAGCTTCGCTGTTGTTGAGGTTCGCGACGAACAGATCCAGAGAACCATCGTTGTCATAATCGCCGCATGCGGCGGCCCACGAATAGCCGCCATTATTCACCGCAATACTGTCGAGAACTTTGGTGAATGTCCCGTCACCGTTGTTGTGATACAGAAAGTTGTTTTGTCCGAAGTAGTTAGCGACGAACAAGTCGAGCCAGCCGTCATTGTCAAAATCGCCCCAGGTGCAGCCTCCCGAGGTGCCGCCTTGATTCGCCGGGTCGTTGGCCGGAAGGGAAGTGAGGCTCGTGAACGTTCCGTCGCCGTTATTGCGGTAGAAAAGGTTGGGCCTTCCTGAAGTGCTGGCGAGTCTGCCGCAAGACACGAACAGATCGGGGTCGCCGTCATTATCGTAATCGCCCCATGCCGCTGCGCGGCCATTGGAATTGCCGTCCAGGGATGTCCCGGCGCCCACGCGAGTAAACGTGCCGCCGCCGTCGTTCCGGTAAAGGTAATTGGGCAGGCCGCTCGGCTCGTTGGATTGCGGCAGGAAAAAGTCGGGCCGGCCATCATTGTTGAAGTCCCCCCACGCCATGCCCCCGAAGCCCCCCTGTACGGTGAGGAAAGCGCCCTGAGTGATTCGTGTGAAAGTCCCGTCGCGATTGTTGTGGTAGAGGCGCCGCGGCTGATTGACGTCGCCAATCAATCCAGTTGTACTGAATAAGTCCAGGTATCCGTCGATGTCGTAATCGACCCAGTTCACGCTCCGGTGTTCAGCGAGGTCGGAGATGAACGGCGAGTCAGGGTCATCCGTGAATGACCCGTCCCCGTTGTTGAGAAACAGATGATTCGATTGATTTTCAGTCCCGAGGACCAAATCGAGATACCCATTGTTGTCGCAGTCGCCCCAGGCCGCTCCATTGCCAGAGCTTACCACCGCCGCAACCACGCCAGTTGTAACGCGGGTGAACGTACCGTTGCGGTTGTTGTGGTAAAGAAAGTGGCTGGCTGGAACGCCGCCCGGGCCGAAATTGGTGACGAACAAGTCGATGAAGCCATCGTTGTCATAATCACCCCACGCCCCGGTCCGGCTGTTGCCAACGTCACCCCCCGGTCCCTCTGTAATCTTGGTGAAGAATTCTGTCGCATGGAGATCGCTGAGGGACGGCAGTGTAAGCGAAGCGAGTGTGAGCATGAGGCCGGGCATGGCCGTGGATGGATAGGTTGTTTTCATAGCATTTGGTATGTGTTTGTTTGTTTTGGTTGTGCATGTCGCGTAATTCGTTTTGTCTCTTCAGTCATTTCCGGGGCGTTTCCGGGAGAAAGTAGTCGAGGACTTTAGTCCGCTGCGTGCCGTCGGCGGACTAAAGTCCTCGACTACTTTCCCGCCTCCTTCCCGGTGGCGTCGGCCTCGGCCCATGAGGCGGCGCGCCACACCCGCAATTGGTCCTTGCTCACCGAGACCAGGTGATCGCCATCGGGAGTAAACGCCAGTTGCGTTACTTCTTCCTCGTGCCCTTCAAGCGACGCCAACTCCTGGTGTGAAGCGGCGTCCCAAATCGTAATCCGCCCATCGCTGGCTCCGGCGGCGAGCCGGCGACCGTCGGTGGAAAGCGCGAGGCTACAAAAGAGGCCGGCCCTCAGATTGAGCCTGTCGGTTCCGCGACGGGTCCGGACATCCCAAAAGCGAATGTCCTCGGCGGCGGAGATAAGCGTTTGTCCGTCGGGCAGCAATGCCAGCCCTCCTTCCACCGGCCAGGAATGTTCAACGAATGTATCGGCTCGGCCTGAACCGTCGAGCTGCCAGAGCTTGACCGGTCCATTCCAGAAGCCAGCCATAAGCGCCGTGGCATCGGCTGTGAGTGCAAGTGAAAACGCCGCCTCGCCATCGGTGGAAAAGACATGCGTCTCCTTCCGGGCACTTACATCCCAAACGCGAACGGACCTTGAGTCTTTGGGGACTGCGATAAAGCTGCCGTCCGGCAAAAATGGTTTTGAGCTGTTGGCGGCAGCCAGGTAGCGGCCATCCAGCGAGAACACCAACCGGTTAATGCCGTTCATTGCGGGCCGCGCCTGGAACTGCGGCTGACCCGTCGCCACGTCCCACAACATCAGTTCGCCACTCCGACTTCCAAAGGCGACCAGTTTGCCGCCCGGAGCCACGGCGGCAATCAATGTCGATTCACTCTCCGTGTTAGGGAATGGGAGCGGATGGCGTCCTCCTTCAGTGAGACGCAGTGTATCCCACAGGCTGAAGAAGCGATCGCTGTAAACGGTGAGAAGGTGGCAGCCATCCGGCGAAAGGCAGAGCGCCGGACCATAACTCTTCCAATTGCTGCTGATGGAGTTTGGAGCGAACGCGTGATCAATCTTTTCTTTCGCACCCGGCTCAGCATCCCAAACGCGGACGGTGCCATCGCCACTGGCCGAGAGCAGCGCTTGTCCGTCCGGCGTGAATGCCATGCTCGCGATGTCTCCAAGATGGCCCCGCAGTCGCTCTTTCTCTTTGCCTGTCTCTACATCGACCAGCCGAATGACCCGGCCCGCGCCGCCCGCACCACCCAGGGCCAACGTTCGGCCATCGGGGGGAGAAAAGGCCAGGCTGGTAAACGCGCCGCCGGGGTTGGAAAATTGAAACACCTCCCGCCGCTCGGCAAGGTTCCAAAGCCTTGCGGTCCTGTCGTGACTGCCCGAAGCCAGCGTTTGTCCATCGGGCGAGAACGCAATGGCGCTAACAAAGTCATGGTGCCCGGTGAGCCGGCTAATCTCTGAACGGCTCGCGAGGTCCCAGAGCAGAATTGCCCCGTTCTCGTTTTCGTTATAAGCCAAAGTGCTGCTGTTGTGAGAGAAGGCAACTCCGAGGGGTTCATGCGAGGGATGAGACGCCGGCAGATTCGCTACCTCGGAGCGCGCATTTACATCCCAGAGACGAACGCCGCCAAAGTGAGTGGCGAAAGCGAGCCACTTGCTGTCCGG
>JANNVM010000687.1:0-3712 GCA_031414455.1 Verrucomicrobiota bacterium | reverse complement strand
GAGGCGCTCACGGGCATGGACCGCTCGAAATTTCCGCGTCTGCCTGAAGACTGGAACGAAGCTTATGATTTCGAGCAGCGTCTCGAGTTGAACGAGATCGTGCTGCGTGCCTGTGAGGGCGACACCGTGCGGCGCTACCATTCCGCGCGTGAAATGCTGGCTGACGTGGCGCTGATCGCGAGCGGGAGATCAGTTAGAAAAATGCGCGGCCTTGAGCGGCGGCTGCGGTTGTTAAAATGGGTCGCCGGCTCTGTCACCGCCATCGCGCTGGCCGCACTGGGAGTGTCCGGCATCTGGCAGCGGCAGGCGAGCCGCGAACGCACGCTGCGCCTGCGCGCCGAAATCGCCGAGGGAGCGGCGCTGCTCGGTCAAGTCCACGCCGCGCGCCATGATCCCAGCACCGGGGCGGTCAAGCGCGGCCTCACGGCCGCCCGCGAGGCCGCCGTCCTCGGGGTGACGCCCGAACTCCGTGACGACGCAGTCTTTCTGCTCAGCCGGCCGGACTTTGAGTTGCGACCGGAATTGTCGTTCACGTTCACGCACCCCATCAATGCCATTGACCCCGACAGCGGCCTGATGGCGGAGATGGCGGAAAACGAAGGCGATTCGCCCGGCCCGCTGACGATCACGCTGCACACCGCCGGCGCGCCGGATAAAGTCCGTACGCTGAACGTGCCCAGCGCGCCCGCCGGGCTTTCGATGCTCCAATTCATCCCCGGCGGCCAGCGCTTGCTGGTCACGGCCGACTACGGCCAGGGCATTGTACTGGACACGGCGACGGGCGGGATGCTCCACCCCGTGCCGTTCCCGCCCAGTTATGATTTCGGCACGCCGCTCACCTTTTGTGGTTCCACCGGCGATGCCGTCATCCGCCGCGCCAACGACGGCGGCCTTGCCGTCTACTCACTGCCCGGCGGCCAGCGCCGCTCGATACCCAAAATCGAGGACTGGCCCGTGCGCGATCAATACCACCATCGTCAGCGCCTCTGGCCCTCGCCGGACGGACGGTTCGTCCTGCTGATCGACAACGAACTTCGATTGCCGGCAACCTCCGGCATTCTGTCTTCTTTCCTCAAGCCCGCCGCTTCGACCCCGCGCGGCGCGGCCTGCCTCGTCGAACTCGCCACCGGGCGGATCCTCTGGAAAGTGTCAGGCCCCGACGAGCAGGTTGCCGCATGGTCCGCCGACGGCACGCGCATCGCCGTGCGCCACTCGGACTTCATCGTCAGCCTCGACGCCCGCACCGGAAAGCCGGTGACCATCGTGCCGCAGCGCATGCATAACCGCGGCACCGAACTGGCCTTTCTGGATTCGCGCGATTTCCTCGTCTTTTACGACTGGTCCACGACCGGGCTTTGCGACCTCGGCCGTGAACAAATATTGGGCCGCCCCCCGGTGGTGGGGCACTGGAGTTACAGCAACGCGCGCGGCCTCCTCAGTGGCGGCACAGGCACCGCGCAATGGAAGCCATCACCCGTCATGCGCATTCTCCACCCGCCGCGCATCTCGGACCGCGCGGTCTTCTTTTCCTTTTCGCCAAAGGAGGACTGGCTCATCGCCGGTCAGGGCCCGTCATTTGCCGGATGGCGCATGGAGAAAAACAACAGCGAGCCCGATTTTGTCCTGCCCGCGCCGGGAGCCGGGAGTGTCCTGTTCTCCGCCGATGAACATACCGCGCAATTCCTGACAGATGAAGGACGTCATGAAACCGCATGGAATGGCCAGCCGCCGGAGTACCTGCCGAAGCCGCTCCCCTACGGTCCGGGAGCGAACGGGCAAAGTTCGTTTACCAGTGCTTCGGCAGATGGAAAAGTCCTCGCCTTTGGCGGTAAGGACTATGTAGTCGTGCGGCACGAGGGGGAAGCGCCGCGCGAATTTTCCACAGACGACGTCGCCAATCCCGTCGGCCTCAGTCCCGACGGACGCTGGCTTGCCGCCGGTGCTTTCAAGCAGCAGGACGTGCGCGTCTTTGATCTCCACAGCAGCGATGACAAACCTGTGCATGTGGTAGCGTGCGGCACAGGCTGTTTTCCGGTGTTCAGTCCCGACGGCAAATGGTTCGCCTGCTCCGGCATGAAAGAGAACCTGGTTTTCCAGCGGAACGCCGGCGATCCCGGCACGTGGCCCCTCGTTTTCAGCCGGGAGCGCAGCAGCGGTTCCCTCTTCGGCTACATCAGTTTCAGCGCCGACGGCAAGCTCATGGCCGTGAACGACACCACGAGCCGCATCGCCATCATGGAGCCCGGCGGCACATGGCGCACACTCTATCACATTGATTCGCCGCTGGATGAAGTCTTCGAACGCAACGGCCTCAGCCCCAGCGGGCGATACTTCACCGCCGTCGGCACCCGGCGGGAAATTTACCTCTGGGATTTGCAGGCGCTGGAACGCGAACTGAAAACACTGGGCCTTGGTGACAACCCGCCGCAGTGAACACAAAAAAGCGGACCGCGTCCTGACGCGGCCCGCTTCGCAGGATGGGGAACGGGCTACTTTGTAACGTGCAGGACGCCGTTCATGAGGCGCCAGTGGCCCGGAAAGGTGCAGATGTAAGGATAGTCACCGGGTTCAGTTGGAGCCGTAAACTCAATGGTATCGGTCTGAGCGATGCCGAGGAGCTTGTTGCCCTTCACCAGAATATCTTCGGTCTGCGGGCAGTACTGCTTGGCCAGCGCCTGGGGATCGGCGAGCATCTTGTCCGCCAGCGCGCCGACGGCATCCCGGGTGCCGGGCTTGAGGAGCAGGAAGTTGTGCATCAGGGCACACTTCTCGTTCTTGAAGATGAGCTTCACTTTCGCACCGGCCTTCACCGTCAGTTCGGCTTTGTCATACTTCATCACATTGGGAATCACCCCGAGGGTGAGTTCGGCGGCATCGCCGGCAGGCGCCGCCGGTTTGGCGGGATCGGCAGGTGCGGCGGGCTTCGGATCCTGCGCCAGCGCGAAGAAAGATCCGGCGGCGAGGAGGAGAGGGAGGAGGAGTTTTTTCATGATGTGTGGGGGTGGCGAATTCCGGCGCCAGAACCGGGGCCACTCGCTACGGAGTCGCGGCATGGCGTCTTTCAACTCCATCAACTCCCCGGTCAATGGGGCGCAGTGCCTCCGCCGGCCAGTTTCGGCTCTTCCTTCGGGGGATGGAACAGCACCGCAAGGATGATGGCAGCCACGAGGGCCGCGCCGCAGGGAATGATGAAAAGTTTGTCCCACGACGTAATGGCGGCGGCTCCTGTTCCCGTCGTGTATTTCGCGAGTAGCATGGGGCCGTAGTAGAACGAAATCAGCGGTCCAAATCCGAACACCAGCATATTGAAGAGCCCCTGGGCACTCGTCCGGATGTCCTTGGGAAACTGCTCGTCGATAAAAATATAGAGCGTCGCGAAGAAGAACGCATAGCAAATCCCGTGGAGGATTTGCACTGCGATGATAATACCCTGAGTATCCGGGTAGAGCGCATACACGCCGAAGCGGATGGCATGGCCAAGAATGCCGATGATCATCGTCCAGCGCCAGCCCAGCTTTTTGAGAACGACACCGAGCACGGCCATGGTGAGCAGTTCCGCCACCTGGCCGATGGTCATAACTGGCATAATCCAGTTCCCCGCGATGCCGACACCCCCGGCCTCTTTGGCAGTGCCAAGGAAGGAACCGGTCCACGCGAAATAAAGATTATGCACGGAAGCATCGATGAGTGTGACCACGAAAAGGATAAAGAT
>JANNVM010000686.1:0-6959 GCA_031414455.1 Verrucomicrobiota bacterium | reverse complement strand
AACAGCGGCACCAACACCTTCACCGGCAACGCGGGCGCTGACACCATCAACGGCTCCCTCACCGGCGAGGACCGCGTCGCCGAAACCCGTGACGCCAACTTCGTCATCCGCGACCTCACTGCCATTCAGGCCCGTCTTACCATCAATGGTTCGGAGATTGATACTCTGAACAACATTCACTACGCCACGCTCACCGGCGGGGCAGGGGACAATACACTGGATGCCAGTGAATTCGGCGAACTTGCCGCCGCCACCGCCAATCTTAACGGAATGGATGGCGACGACACCCTAACCGGCGGCGGCGGTCTGACCTTCACCAGCATCATGAATCTCAACGGCGGCACCGGCAACGATACCTATGTCTTCGACGTCTCTCTCCGCTCCACCAACACCATTACCGACGGCGCATTCGCGTCCGACGACCTGCACGATACCATCATCGGTGCCGGCGGGGCCCTGGTGGACCTCCTGCTTGCCTCCGTTCAGTTCCCCGATGTCGCGACCTATCCGAACTTCAGCATCCAGTTCTCCTTCGGCTCCATCGTGGAGCACACGCTATGAAAACGCACTCAGCCACTGAACCGGGAAGGCCCCGCGGACCCGCGCCGGGCTCCGGGCTCCTGCCACGCGCTGCGTGGGCTCTCCTCCTTCTCGTTATTCTCAGTACCGCCGGATTCCTTCGCGCGCAGTCGTTCACCCCTGTCATTTCCCAAATCATTTCCGCGGAGGACAACTCCACTTACTTCGACCACGACGGTGATCTTCCCGCAGTCATCTTCATCACGAACAACGGCGATGTCTCCGGGACAATCTCAAACTATTCGCTAACCGATACCACCGCCACCCCGCGGAAATGGATCATTCCGACTGTTGGCGGCACTGTCATCACTCTCGGCGTCGGTGAAACCCTCACGGTCTTCGCTTCAGGGAAGAACCGCCTCACTCCACCCCTGGCAACCAACTTTCTTCTCCCCTGCGGCTCCACAGGCTATCTCTACAATTCCCAGTCGTCGCTCCGCTCTCAGAAGGTCGTCTCGGGAGAGAACTGCCCGGAGTGCATCGACCTGATTACCGGGCAGTCCACTTCATTTTGGCTCATCCCCACCGCCAACAACCCGCCCTCCACCGGAGGGGACTGGCGCGACCTCGTTTTCAGCGACACCAGTTGGCCCCGGGGGCAGCCCTGTCTGGGCTATGACAACTGGGTGCTCTATTCCGTCTTCGATACGGGATTTGTGGACACCGTGAACCGGACCATCACCGACGTCACCGGCCCCACGCTTCACACCGGCACCTGGCCCCTGTGGACCGGCGGCGCCGCCGGGAGCCACATCGGCATTCCGCTCAATACGCAGACAAAGATCATTGAGAATGTCGGCTTCACCGGTCCACAAAATCCGAGTTCTTACGTGCAGTATTCGCATCATGCGGAACTCGACCCCGGTGCCGGCGGCTATACATGGTCCATTTGGATTCGCCCGCTAAATCCCGACCTCACATCCAACGAGGTCATTCTGCGCAAAGGCATGGACTCCGGCACGAGCAATGCCGGTTATGTCATCTTCCGTACGCCCGCGAACGCAGTGAGCATGCAACTCCTGATGCCCGGTTTCGCCACTGTCACGGCCACCATCCCCAGCGGCGTCACCCAGGGTGCCTGGCACCACATTCTCGCCACCGTCACCCGCGGCAGCACGAACAGCCTCACGCTCTATCACAACGGCGCGCTCCGTGATCAGAAGCCCATTCCCTCGGGCATGAACATCAATACCAGTCTGCCCCTATATCTGGCCCGTGCCGTTTCCGGCGGCGGTCCCGTCATGTTTACCGGACGCATGGATGATTTCGCCACATGGGGCAGCGCCCTCTCCGCCGCGGACATCGGTCGCGCCTTCGCTATCGGGAATGCCGGCAAGCGCCTCGATGATCCTACCGCCGCCGGCGGGCCGATGGCGAACTACGGACCGTTGATTGCGACCAATGTGCAGACCGCCATGAAGGGCGTGAACACCAGCCTTTACGAGCGTATCTCCTTCAATGTCGTTTCGCCGCCGCTTGTCAATTCCATGACCTTCAAGGTCAAGTATGACGATGGTTTCATCGCCTACATCAACGGAGTGGAAATCGCACGCCGCAACGCTCCGACCGGAGCGCCGGCATGGAATTCCGCAGCCGCAAGTGACCGCGCGGACGGGCTCGCGCTCACCGCAGAGGAAATTCCTGTTCCCGCCGCCGCGGTCAATGCCCTCGTTGCCGGCACCAATGTCCTCGCTATTCACGCGCTGAATTTCGCCGCCGGCGATGACCGCTTCCTCATCTGTCCGGAACTCTGCTATGACGAACACAGCCCGGAGGACTGCGCCGTCACCACTAACGGTAAGTTGTTTTGGATCACCTTTCCCGGCAATGCACCCGAAGACCTCCCGAACAATCCGCTCCGTCTCAGCGTCTGCATCACCGGGGCCGCGGGGACCACCGGCAACGTGTCCGTCCCGGGACTCGCATTCAGCCAGAACTTCTCCCTGCCGGCCGGCGGCAAAACGGAAGTAGTCCTGCCCAAAGCCGCCAGCCTCGAAAAGAGCGACACCATCGAGAAAAAGGGTGTCCGCATCACCGCCACGGCCAATGTCGCAGTCACTGGGAAGACACGCATTGATTACTCTACGGACACCTTCCTCGCGCATCCCATCAAGTGTCTCGGCTCGAGTTATCTCGCCCTTTGCTGGGGAAACTCGTGGAACGGCCTGCCTGACCTCAATGGCTCCCAGTTCGGCATTGTCGCTACGGCGGACAACACGCACGTCACTATCAAGCCCTCCGTCAGCACCGGTCCGCACCCGGCCGGTGTGCCCTACAACCTAATCCTCAACTCCGGTGAGACCTACATGCTGCGCAATCTCAGCGACAGCCCCGCCGATCTCACCGGTACCGGGATTACCAGTGACAGCCCCGTTGCCGTCTTTGGCGGGCACCGCTGCGCCAATATCACCGGCTCCAATTTCTTTTGCGATACCGTATTGGAGCAGACGCTCCCCGTCGCTCTCTGGAATACCAGCTGCGTCGCAGCGCCGCTCGCCACCCGTACCGCCAGCGAACTCATCCGCGTCATCGCCTCTGAGAACGCCACCACCATTTCCATCAATGGCGTCCCGCAGGCCCCGGTCCTCAACACCGGCGAGAAGCGGAACTTCAATGTCGCCGGCGGCGCCGTAATCTCCTCTACGAAGAAATTCCTCGCCACCCACCTTTCGCGCAGTTCTGACGTGGACGGAGTCATCAACTCCGACCCTTTCCAACTCAACTGCCAGCCCGTTGCCAGTTGGCTCTCCGGCTACCGCTTTTGCACTCCGCCCACCGCGGAGTTCAGCGACTTCTATGTCAATGTCCTTGCGCGCAATGGTGAGATTGGCGGCGTGGGGATAGTCCCCGCAGCCGTTGCGGCCGGCCCCGTCGTCGCCATCGGAGCCACCGGCTTCTCCTATCGCCAGCTTACCCTTGCCGCCGGCACCACCTACACCACCAGCGGACGCACTCATGGTCTCGAAATCTATGGCTGGGGCCAATACGACTCCTACGGCCACAGCGGCGGCATGGGATTCACCGACACTCAACCGCCCTTCTTCGTGCAGTGCCCGCCGGATATCACTATCTTTACGACAAATGTTCCCGGTGCGGGAGAATTGGCGATACTCCCGGATCTCGGCAGTCAGTTTGAGGTCACAGACAACTGCTGCCCCCGGCAGAGCATCACGGTTGATCAGAATCCCAAGCAAGGCACACGCCTGCAGCCCGGGGACTATACCGTTACCCTGACTGCCACCGACTGTAACGGGAACCGCATCACCTGCATTGTGATCGTCCATGTCCGCACCGATCCCCGCGCCGCCGCCTTCCCCACGGCCTTTGGCAATCCTTTGCTCGAAGCCACCGTCTGGGGCTGGCACGCGAATCCAGACGGTGACTGTCTCGACAATGCGGGGGAGTACGCGCTGGGCACCAACATGGCTGTCGGGGCTCCTTTTGGCGCAGCGTTTATGTTCAGAGAGGTGAATTACCTCGGTCTGCGGGGTGTCGAGGTCAGCTACCGCAAGCGAAACGACGATCCTTCGCTCGACTACACTCCGGAAGGCAGCGCCGACCTCAATGGGTGGTTCAGCGGTCTGGGCCACTTTGAACAAACCTCAGCTACCCCGGACAGTCTACCGGGCTTTACCCGCATCCGTGCCTTCAGTCACGATTCCGTTCCCTTCCGGCGCTTTTTTGTCAGGCTGAACATCCGGATGAACTAAGGCAGAGGCCCGGCGAGATGCCGGCCTTGACGGGCCGAAGATTGCGGGGGAGGCACATTTCTCTCCCGACATTCCATGCATCCGTTCAGCCACTTCCGTCACTGCCCTTCCTGTGGAGCCGGGCGCGAGCCTGTGCAGACCCAGCCGCTCGCCTGCAAAGCGTGCGGATTCACTTTCTACATGAATACCACCTGTGCCGCGGCTGCTTTTCTGCACCGCCCGGACGGAGGGGTGCTCTTCATCCGCCGCGGCAAGGCGCCGGCCCTTGGAAAATTGGCGATTCCCGGAGGATTCATTGATGTGGGCGAAACCGCGGAGGACGGACTGCGGCGCGAATTCATGGAGGAGGTTGGCATTCCCATCGGTGAGATCTCCTTCCTCTGCTCGCATCCAAACCAGTATCTCTACAACGGCATCACCTATCCGGTGCTCGACTTCTTCTTTACCGCCCGCGCGACCGGTGAGGAAAAACCGGCGGCGCTCGACGCGGTGGAAAGTTATTGCTGGATCGATCCCCGCGAGGTGGATACCGCGGAACTCGCATTCCCGAGCATGGAGTTTGCCCTGCGAATGTATCTGGAACGAACCGGGAAATGACAGGGGGGAGTTTTCCGTTTCCCGTTTCCGTTTTCGGTGTGAGTCACTGCGCCATCCGGAATTGAAAACTGAAAGCTGACCACGCCATCATCGAACGCGAACGCCGCACCTTCCTCCTCGAGCGCTGGAGATCCATTGGCATGGGCATGCTGGAAACGGCGAATGCGACCTTCCTGATCTTTATTGCCGAGCGATGGTTCAATGCCGGGCCGGGGGTGAAGTCCGTGCTGCAGGCAAGCAGCAGTGTGGGGCTCTTACTGACACCTCTGGTGCTGTTGTGGGCGGCGCGGCATCCGGGCGGCGCCGCGCGGGCGGCAGGGCGGCTCTATCTTATCGCGGCGGTGGCGGTGCTGGCATCGGCTTTCGCGCCGGGAAGGGAATGGCCGCTGTTTCTCGCGGGGTGCCTCGGCGGTTTTGTGTTCGTGTCCGGGGCCACGCCGCTGTTTTCCAGCATTTACGAAGCGAACTACCGCGCCGACCGCCGCGGGGATTTGTTCACCCGCAATGTCGTCGTCCGCATCTTCGCCAGCGTCACTTTCGCATGGGCGGGCGGGGAACTTCTGAAGCACGACCTCTCTGCATGGCGCTGGATCATGGTGTCGTACGCGGCAGCGCTCGTGGCCGGGGCCGCGTTCCTGCGCCACAGTCCCGCGGTGACGATCCGCACCAGTGAGGGAACGCACCCGCTGCGGGCGTTCGCTCATGTGAAGACTGACAAAGTCTTCCGCTGGATGCTCATGAGCTGGATGCTCATGGGCTTTGCCAACCTCGCGATGCTGGCCCTTCGCGTGGAGTATCTTGCGGCGGAGGAATACGGTCTGGAACTGAAAGCCACGGACGTGGCACTGCTCACCACCATTGTCCCGAATGCCGCGCGCCTTCTCTTCACCCGCGTCTGGGGCCGGCTCTTTGACCGGATGAATTTCCTCACCCTGCGGATCCTCCTCAACGCCGTCGGCACGCTGGGCATCCTCTCATTCTTCACTGGCGCGGGCAGTGTGGGACTCTACACGGGCGCCGTGCTTTTTGGTATCAGTAATGCCGGTGCGGACGTCGCTTGGACGCTGTGGGTGACAAAAGTCGCGCCTCCCGGACTGGCAGGGGAATACATGACCGTCCACACGTTCCTGACAGGAGTGCGCGGCATCATCGCCCCGTTCGCTGCGTTCTACATGGCCGCCCATTTTGGCATCTGGCCGACGGCCGTGTGCATGGCCGGTCTCATCGTAATGGCATCGCTGCTTCTACTCCGGGAGCGAAAGCGATAGGGCTCAATTCGGCCAGGAGAGGAACGAACGAACGCGGCAGCCTATCCGGATTCGGACGGCGATGGTATTCCTGACGTTGTCTGGCTTGATGGAGCATTCATAGGCCGGCAGCATGTGGCATTCATGATTCATGCGTTTCTGGAATGGGCGACTCGCGGATCTCTCACAGAACTGTCACCGCAAGCCACTCGTAATTCTCCCACCCGGTGCAGTTGTCAGGCCCCGCTCGCTTGCTCTTATGAAATCATCGTCTCGTCCCCGGATTATGTGGTGTGCCATCGTGGTTCTCACTGCAGCAGGTATAGTGACAGCCTTTTTTCGTAATGCAGGGCAGGGCGACGATGCGCGCAGCGGGAGACTGACGGCGAATGCTTCGCCAGAGCAGTCCGGTTCCCGGTCTTCCTCACCACCGCCAGCCCGCGAGGATTTCTCCGGCCTGCCACCGCGTGAGCGAATCAATGCCGAGACGAAGCGCCGCATGGAGGAAGCCGGGGCATGGCGCAAAAAACTTCGTGACGGCAACCACACCACTCTTCCGCCCGATGCCTATCCCCCGGGTGTAGCTCCGCACGACGCGTCCGCTTCGCAATAATTTTAAAACTCAACTCCGGTCCCCACTCAATGACACGCCAGACGCAATTCTTCCCAATTTCCCGCTCTCCTGTTGTTGCACTCATGGCGCTGCTGCTGCCCGCCTTGAGCCTTGCGGAAGAGGTTCCGCTCCAGAGTTTTGAGTGGAATCCGATGTCGCCGTTGGAATGGGTTCCCGGCCCGTTCCCGGGGTCGGTGAGTTATGACGACTGGC
>JANNVM010000685.1:0-4014 GCA_031414455.1 Verrucomicrobiota bacterium | reverse complement strand
TGGACTCCACGGGCGGCGTTGTTATCTGTCATCCAGCGGCGCGGAGTTCCTGCGGATTCAAGGGCATGGCAAAGAACCCAAGGAATCGAACCAGGCCGGGCAAGGATCACTTGCCCACAACGGTTTTGAAGACCGTTTGCGGTATTGGATTGATGGCACCCGGCATGGCAGGGTGGAAGACGATGGACGCACGGCCCTCATCAAATTCCGGGTATGGGCCTTCACGCGCCCGGATGCCCTCTCCCTGTCTGCGCTGATCCACCGCGCCACTGCGGCCAATGAGACCGCCCGCCCGCCGCACACCGCCAGCCAGGTCATGAATGCCCGCTTTGATGTTGCTGACCGCCGGAAACTCAGCCCGCGTCATCGGCTCCACTTTCACGCTGGCCGTGATGCGCGGCTTCCGGCCCTCCAATCCTCTCACCAGCCTGGAGCAGGCGCCGGTCAGGGCTTCGCAAAAAGATAGTGGGAGACCAGCCACTCATTCCCTTTGCGGAAATTCCACAGTTCGGCGCACGCCATGAAGAAGACCCGCCAGCGCATTACCCATGTGTCCGACTCTGCGGCGCCGTGGGTTTCGCTGAACAGTTTCGCGATTTCCGTCTTGTTGGCATCCATGTTGGCGAGCCAGGCATTGGCGGTTTTTCCGTAGTGGGTTCCGTTCACCCGCCAGTGGCTGCGGATGCGCAGGTCGTCCTGGAAGTAGAGCAGGAGATCATCGCTGGGCATTTGCCCGCCGCTGAAAAAGTAGCGCGTCATCCAGTCGGACGGGCCTTTGTCCTCATAGTGATAGGCCAGCTCCCGGTGGGTGAAGATATGGACGAATAAGGTCCCTCCGGGTTTCAGCCACCGGGCAACATTGGCCATGAGGCGCTGGTAGTTCTTCATGTGCTCAAACATCTCCACACTCACGACCCGGTCGAAGCGGTCCCCCGTGTCGAACACGTTCATGTCGCAGGTCACGATCGTCAGGTTCGTCAGTCCCCGCGCGGCGGCGGCGGCATCAATGTGGGCCTTTTGGGTCCGGCTGTTGGAGACGGCGGTGATCTGTGAGCGGGGGTAGTGCTCCGCCATCCAGAGAGACAGTGATCCCCAGCCGCAGCCGAGTTCGAGGATGCGGTCTCCGTCGGTGAGTCCGGCGCGGGAGCAGGTTAGCGCCAGCATGTTTTCCTCAGCTTCATCCAGCGTCGTGGTTTCGGGCTTCCAGTAGCCGGAGCTGTATTTCAGCCGGCGACCGAGACACAGTTCATAAAAACGCGACGGCACTTCGTAGTGCTGCTCGTTGGCGGCCCGGGTTTGCTCGGCGATGCCGCGCGTGCGCAGGTCTGCCACATAAGCCTGGAGCGCGGCGAGTTGCGACACGGCGTCCGGCTGCGTGTGTTCGCGGAGTGTGCCGCGCAGCAGTTGCCGGATGCCGGCTCGGATGGCGGTGTCCGGCACGAAGCCGGAGGAGATGAGACGGTCAATGTTCATGGACGTTTTTTCGGAAACCAGGGGATGAAGGCGCTCACGCGCCGCTGATAGTCGCGGTAGAGATCGCCTTTGCTCAGCACGGCATGTTCTTCTGTCAGGGGAATGCCGGTGACTTTGAAAAGGAAATAGAGCATCAGCAGCGGGCAGATGATGGTGATCCAGCCATAGGGCAGTGCGAGGGCCGCGAGGAAGAAGCCGACCCAGACGAGCGCTTCGAAAAAGTAATTGGGATGCCGGGAGAAGGCCCACAGTCCCTGTTCACACACTTTGCCGCGGTTCGTGGCATCGGCCTTGAAGCCGGCCATCTGGCGGTCGGCCAGCGCCTCTCCGCCCAGGGCGATCAGCGCCAGCGCCAGCCCCGCCCATTCAAGAGGACGCAGCACCGGAGTGTCATCGAATGCGGCGAGGAGAAACGGCAGCGAAAACAGAGTCGCGATCACGGCCTGGAGTTCAAAGAACACGAGAAACATGCCCGGGCCGGGCCATCGTTGGCGGAGAGTGGTATAGCGTGCATCCTCCTGCGGATGGTGCCGCAACACCCGGCGGAACAGGTAGGTTCCGAGCCGCAGGCTCCACAGGATTCCAACCGCTGCGAACAACCACTTCCGCAGCGGAAGTCCTGGTCCTGTCAGTGCATAGAACGGGGCCAGAAGGGCCACGCTGTAGGACCAGATCACATCGAGGAACCCGTAGTTCTTCACCCGCACGCAGACGAGCCAGGTCAGGAAGAACACCGTGGCCGCCAGCGCCAGTCCTGTGAAAAGCATCGTCATCATAGCAAGGTGGGCCTGAGCCGGCGGGCCATCGCCCTCAGTGGCGGGTGGAGTGCGTAGAACACAATCAGACCGGCGACGGGCGCAATCAATGCCCAGACGATAATGCCGCGCACGCCGGTCATCCCGTAATCCAGAAAAAACTTCCCCGTGTCTTCAAAGAACCGGTTGATGATCATGGGGATGCTCAACGGGATGGCGGGAACTCCGAACAACGATTCTCCCGCCCGGTAAAACGGCAGCAGCAGCAGGCACTTCAGCGGAAACGTGAGTGCTGCCACCGCCTGAATGATCGGCTGATTCAGTTTGAGCATCCACGCGGCGATCGCGCTCAGGATCGCAGTCGCGCCGAGGATGGGAAAGACTCCGAGGGTGATGCCGAGGGAAATCGTGAGCGAGATTCTTCCGGCGCTGATCCCCTGAGTAAGTTGCGCCACCACCGGCCCGCGGATGCGCCGCTGCCAGAATCCTGCGCGTTCTGTTGCGCCGTGCTTCATGGGTCACGCAGCAGCAGTGCCTCCGGGCGGGCGCCTTTCGGCAGTTTGGCCAGGCGGATCAGCATGTAGATGGCCATGGCGATATTCCCGAGCAGGAGGATGCCGACGAGCCATCCGATGCGCGCGGGCCATGTCCGTTCTCTCCATGCCAGCCACAGCCAAAAGACGATGAAGGCAAAGTAGGTATCTATTAGCGTGGCGATGAACCACGGGTGCGTCGCCAACTCGCGTGGCATCTTCCAGAGGGCGACTTGCGATGACGCCCAGCCAGTCGCCGCCAGCATGGCAGCGAGCACGACGATAAAGTAAATACGCAGACCTTTCATAAAGTGTCAGAATGAAGCGAGGCTTCGGTTGTTTGACCGTGTGTAGATGGCCTGCACCACGCTGATGTTTCGCATGGCGAAGGCGGCCTCACAGTATTGCAGGTAGTAGTTCCACTTGCGGACGAAGGCGTCGCTGAATCCGAGAGCCTGCACCTGCTCCCGCTTATCGTTAAACGTGATCCACCACTCGTGCAGCGTTCGGGCATAGTGTGGCCCCAGGTCATCGAGACGGTGCAGGAACAAGTCGCCGGTCTTCCGCATGGCCGCGCTCACCCGCCCGATGCTCAACAGGAGTGATCCCGGGAAAATATGCTTTTGGATCCAGTCCACGCCATTCTTCATGGCGTCGTGCCGGCTGTCGGGGCAGGTGATATATTGCACGCCCACCAGCCCTTGCGGGGCCAGCAGCCGGTGGAGGCTGGCGCAGTAGGTTTCGAGATAGGCGTCGCCCAGCGCTTCCATCATTTCGATGGAAGCGATCTTGTCGAAACTCCCCGTGATATCCCGGTAGTCCTGCAGGCGCACTTCCACTCTGTCGGCGATGCCTTCCCTCTCGAATCGCTCCTTCGCGGCGGCATGCTGCTCTGCGGAAATCGTCACCGTCGTCACCCGGCATCCATAGTGCCGCACGGCATGACTGGCGAATCCACCCCATCCCGGGCCGATCTCCAGCACATGGTCGGACGCCTTGAGTTGCAGCTTCTGGCACAGTGCATCGTATTTCGCCACCTGCGCTTCCTGGAGAGTCATGTCAGGCCGGGAAAACAACGCGCTGGAATACGTCAGGGTCTCATCCAACCACAGCTTATAGAAATCGTTCCCCAGATCATAGTGCTCGGAAATGTTGCGCCGTGCCGTCTTCATACTGTTGGGTCGCACGAGATGCCGCAGGCGATTGGCGATCTTCAGCAGGCCCAGCACGCCGCTCTTCACTTTGGAACCGGT
>JANNVM010000684.1:0-2348 GCA_031414455.1 Verrucomicrobiota bacterium | reverse complement strand
GCCGCATTTCATCCAGACCCTGCCGCTTGAACTTCTCCGGATCGAACGGCGTTCGTCCCGTCAACAGTTCGTAGAGGAGCACCCCGAGCGAATAGATGTCGCTCCGCGTGTCGATATCGAGGCCGCTCATCTCGGCCTGCTCGGGCGACATGTAGAGCGGCGTGCCGATCATTTGCTGGAACTGCGTGTAGATCGTCAGGTCGGTGAGCCGCTGCTGCTGCGTCGCCTTGGCCACGCCGAAGTCGATGACCTTCGGCACGGGCACGCCGTCGTGCAGCGTCACCAGAATGTTTGACGGCTTCAGGTCGCGGTGGATGATCCCCTTTTGATGCGCGTGCTGCACTGCGTTGCAGACCTGGATGAAAAGCGCGAGCCGGTCCGCTGTCGGGAGATTCGCCTTGTCGCAGTAGTCCGTGATCTTGATGCCACGCACCAGTTCCATGACGAAATACGGACGGCCCCACTGCGTCGTGCCCGCGTCCAAAACTCTCGCGATGTGCGGATGATCCATCATCGCGAGCGCCTGCCGCTCCTGCTCGAAGCGCGCGATGACTTCCTTCGTATCCATGCCCGGCTTGATGATCTTCAGCGCCACGCGCCGCCGCACCGGCCGCTCCTGATCCGCGACCCACACCGTGCCGAAACCACCCTCCCCGATCTGCTCCATCAGTTTGTAAGGCCCGATCTGCTCGCCGGCCCTCTCCGGTTTCATGCCCGTTATCTCGGTTTCGGCCTCCGACGGGCGGACCAGCCCAGGCCCCGCTTCCATGAAACTGTCCGCATCGTTTGCTCGCAGCCATTGATCGACGCGCGCCCGCACCCCGGGTCGCCCGGCGCACGCCACATCGAGATACGCGTCCCGCTCCGCTGCGGGCAGCACGGCGGCGGCGGCGAAGACTTCTCTTTCGGGGATGGGTTCAGACATTTGGATGACCGGTAGTGTTGGCGAGGCGCAGATGTGGCATGGCAACGATACTACATGCGAAAATCCGGAGCGGATCGTATCAGTGCGTGCGACTTTTCCGCTCAGTCACCGCCAATCGCGTGGCGGAGCCAGGCGCGCGCATAGGCCCAGTCGCGCTTCGCGGTGATGACGGAGACGCCAAGCACGTCCGCCGCCTCTTCGAAAGTGAGGCCCGCGAAGTAGCGCAGCTTCACCAGTTCGGCTTTGCGTGCATCGTGACGCGCAAACTCCTCGAGCGCCTCGTGGACCGCGAGCAGTTCGTCGTCATTCTCAAGTGGCGCGGCGATTTCCAGCTCCGCAAAGTCGCAATGCTCCGCGCCGGCTCCGTGCTTGGGAGCGATCTTCCGGCGCGCGCGCTAGACGAGGATGCGGCGCATCGCTTCCGCCGCAGCCGCGAAAAAGTGTGAGCGGTTTCCAAAAGTCTGCTCGCCGAGGCGCAGCCACGCTTCATGGACCAGCGCCGTGGCCTGGAGCGTGTGGCCGGGCTGCTCACGCGCCATTTTTCCGCCCGCGATCCGGCGCAGTTCCCCATACACCGCGGACATCAGTTCGTCGCCCGCGTGCACATCGCCTTCGCGCATCGCGTGGAGAATGGAGGTCACATGCTCGCGGCCGGAATCGGGAAGATTCATCGCGCGGAGTGTGTCGGAAACAGCGTGCGGATGCAAGCACTCAGTGGCGCGGGAATGGGGGAACGGTGCCGGACAAAGAAGGTCATTGACCAGCGCCTTTCGCCGGGCGGGTTGTCCCGGGCTTTCAGCCCTCAATTTGAATGGGATACGAAAACCCCGGGGCGTTGCCCGGGAAACTCCCCGGCAAACGCCCTGAGCCTTATACGGAAGTCCGCGCGCGACGCATCCGGGCCGCAGGCCCACTAAAAAAACCAGGTGGGGCGAGGCTGCGCCCGAGCCGACTTTGAGCGGGCCGGCGTCTTAGCACCGGGCGACGCGGAGCTGGCCTGATCGCCACGCCACGGCTCCGCGGCGATAGCAAACACGTGGGGCTTGGTACGCGGGCAAGACGCTACGGATTGGCTCTCGCCACGGATACCTTGAGTGACGGCGGCAAGGCTCCGCACCTCCTCCGCCCGCGGATGTCAGGGCTCGGGCGCAGCCTCGCCCCACCTGGTTATAAGGGCCTGCGGCCGTCCAGGCTTGGGGCGTGACTTCCGTATAAGGTTCGGGGAAACGCCTCGGGAATTCCATCTCCCGGTTACTTGCATTACACCGACCGCGCGCCGTGGTCTGTTCGCAGGAAGGACGGGGATGAAATCTAAATGCGATTCCGGAGGATGAAAGTCGCCCTCGAGCCCGTCGCAGTGGTGCCGCCGATGATCTGCGCCTTCCACATGCCCATGTCCACCCCGTAGTAGGTAATTCTAAAG
>JANNVM010000683.1:0-4789 GCA_031414455.1 Verrucomicrobiota bacterium | reverse complement strand
GGCGCTGCGCGATGAACTGCTTGGCGTTCTGGCACATGTGGAAGCTTATATTGATTTCCCGGAGGAGGATATCAGCCCGGACACGGGCGCGGTGCTGCGTGGAAACATCGGCAGTGTGGCGGATGGAATTGCCAGGCTTCTGGCCACGGCGGACCAGGGTCGCATCCTGCGCGAAGGTGCACGAACAGTCCTTGCCGGCGCACCCAACGCGGGAAAGAGCAGCCTGCTCAACCGTCTCCTTGGCTGCGAGCGCGCCATTGTGAGTGAGTTGCCGGGCACAACACGCGACACCATTGAAGAAGTGATTGCGCTTCAGGGAATCCCGATCCGCCTGGTGGACACCGCCGGTCTGCGGGAGGTGGAAGATGCCATCGAGCGCGAGGGCGTGGCCCGGACGCGACGTATGGTGGAGAACGCGGATCTCGTGCTTGAAATCGTGGATGCAAGTCAGGCAGTAAATGAACGCATTGCGCTTCCTGCCGACTTTTGCGCAAAGTTATTACTCGTATTAAATAAGGCGGATCTTGGCGTTCACGAATCGTGGACGGGCAGGGGAGGTGTTGCGGTTTCCTGTCTCACTGGAGAGGGGATGGACGACCTCACCACGGCGATCGCCTGGGTGCTCTCGGGCGGCGCTCAGGGATTCACAGGGATGGAAGCGGCGGTCAATGCGCGGCACAAAGCCTGCCTCGAACGCGCCGCGGCTTCGTTGCGGGCCGCCACGGCCCAACTCGACTCCGGCGCTGCGCCGGAATTCGTCGCCGTGGATCTACACGAGGCACTGCACGCGCTGGGCGAAGTCGCCGGCAGAACGGACACGGAGGATTTGCTCGGCGTGATCTTTTCCCGGTTCTGTATCGGGAAGTAAAACCGCCGGACAAAAGAAAATGAATCCGCCGGTATCCGGTAAAAGCCAGAGACTTACGTTAGTTTCCACGGCCCGCGGTAGTCGCGTCCGGTGAGCTTTGCGGCCTCTTCATCGCCGATGATTTCCTCTTTGGCAGGATCCCATTTGATCTTCCGGCCAACCATCATCGAGATGAGTGCGAGGTGGCCAGGAATGGAACTGTGGTGGGCGGTTTCCACTGGCGTCAGCGTCGGCTTCCGGCTTTTCACGCATTCGATAAAATTGCCAAAGTGGCCGGTCGGACTCTTTTGAAGCTGAACTTTGCGGAGTTCGTCCGGCAATTCCTTGTGGATGATCCTGTCCACGACTTTACCGTCTTTGCGCTCCTGCATGATGCGTTTGAAATCCGGGTTGCTGCAATCGAAATGCCCCCGGTCCACGTGCACCCAGCCCTTGTCACCAATCCACTTGGTGCCGCCCGCAATGTCGGAGTGACCGCCAGCGATGATGACTTTCGCACCGTTGTGATAGGTGGCCTCGGCGCGGTACTTGGTCGCGGTATTCCACATGGCATCCTTGGGCGGGAACTCACCTTTGCCCTCAATCTCGACCGGGCCGCCTGACTGATCGCAGTCGAGCCCCCAGTGGGCGATGTCGCAGTGGTGACCAATCCAGTCGAGGAGCTGGCCGCCGCCGGTGTTGTAGTTCCAGCGCCAGTTCTTATGCACGCGGCCTTCGATGTAGTCTTCCATCTGTGAGGGGCCGATCCACATTTCCCAATCCAGCTCCGGCGGCGGCGGCGTGGCTTTGTTTTTGTCTTTGGTCCCGGCAAAATCAGAATGACCGGCCGGCAGTCCGACATGCACTTCAGTGACTTTGCCGATGAGGCCATTGCGCACGATTTCCGCACCGATTCGGAAATTGTCATTGCTGCGCTGCCATGAGCCGGTTTGCCAGATCCTTTTATTCTGCTGCACGGCCCTGACGATGGCCTGCTGTTCACGGATCGTGCGGGCGAGGGGTTTCTCGCCGAAAATGTCTTTGCCGTTCCTGGCGGCCTCAATCTCCACCAGCGCGTGCCAATGGTCGGGCGTCGCCACCATCACGGCATCAATGTCCTTGCGGGCCAGCAGCTCGCGGAAGTCTTTGTAGCCCTTGCAGTCGCTGGTGCCGTTCTTCTGATTGATCGAATGCACCGCCTGCTCAAGGTGCCGTGTGTCGAGATCACAGGCGGCAACCACCTGGACGTCCGGCATGTTGAGGAAATTGCCGGTATTGCCCGATCCCTGCCAACCAACACCAATGGAGGCCAGCGTGATCCGGTTCGACGGTGCCGTCTTACCGTCAGCACCGCGGGCTGACGCCGGAATGATGATCGGTACGGCAAAGAGGCTGGATTTCTTGAGAAACGAGCGACGGGTGGTTTTCATGGGGAGAAGCAATGGTGGGTGAGTTCTTAATGACTGAGCCAGGGCCACACAACGCGGGTATCGTATGCGGAGAGGACGCAGGTGTGGAAATAGGGCATTGCGTCCCGCTGGCAAAGAGAATTGCGACCGCAAAAGTGGTAACAGGATAGGCTTCTCCCAACATCTTTCCATTTCGCATTACAATCATTGTATGTAGTTATTGGATGGGGATTCTCAGACCTAAAGGCTTTTCATAAGGTAATGATTATGAGCGCTTTAGATGCGCGATAACTCGCGGGCTCCAAAATCAACGCCTCGCTAATCAATTACGAATTGTTGACCGCGCAGGCGGCGTGGTCCCCTGCTCTTCCCATGCGACGGGATGACGCACCGCAGAGGATCGATCCTTGATCGTGTTCACGGATTCGGATCTGACGGCGCGACCCGATAGAAACGATTGGGTTTCCCTGGTGCGGAAGTGTCGGTAAACACCGGTGACTGCCCGGTGTTCGCGGCGGTCATGAAGGAGCCGGGCAGATCGTTTTTCCAGGGCTGGGTGAGATTGTCGGTGTATTGGAGCTGATAGTGATACGCGGCCTCGGTGAGCCAGGAAATCCGGGTTGCGCCGGTAGCGGCGTTGCGGCTGAAATCCCAAATCAGTGTCGCCGCGGGCGGATCGAGACGGACGGCGAAGTCGTCGAAGAGCATGTAGTTTTGTCCGGGTGTCGGAACGGTTTGGCCGGTGCGAAGGTCGAAGAAAGTGTTGGCAATGTACATTTGCGCGGCGACGAGGCCAAGGTTTTTCGTGTAAGGCCCGGTATAGAACGGCACATCGGCAAAGACGGGCAGTCCATCAAGTGAGGCCGTCCAGCGGTTGGTGCGAAAGTTGATGCGAACGACGAGTTCCATCAGAACGTCGTAGAGGAATGTGAAGCCGGTATCCACTTTACCGAGAGCGGTGCCGCTGTAGCTGGAGCGCCAGATTTTCTGAGCAGGTGCCTGGGTGGCGGTGCTCATCGTGGTGTTGTCGAACTGGATGAAGCCGATGAGGCGGCTGACAGGATCCTGATTATAAAAGGCAAACTCGAAGTTGTCGCGCCGGGTAAGGAATCCGCCGGAGGTCGAGTCTTTGATGCCGACGTTGACGCGGAACTGGACGACCTCCTGGCCGGGGGTTGCGTGGTCCACAGTAAACGCGCGGCGGACATTGACCGTGCGGCTGGTGCCCGCGGGGAGCGGTGTGGTATTTCCGCCGATGTAGGCGGCGTTGCCTATGCCCGCCACCAGGTGATCGGCCTCGGTATCAACGCCGCTGAGTTGCAGTCCGGCGTGGGGTCCGGAACCCGTCCAGCCGTCCGTACCGGTGATGGTGTCGCTGCCTGTCGTGAAGTTCTCAAAGCCGGTATAATAGAGTTCGCCGGCAGCGAGCGGAGAGAGGGCCGTCAGGGCGAACAGGATAGTGCCAGGGAGAGCGCGAAACATGATCCGGAGGGGGGAAGCAGGAGGTGCAGGAGGGTTTTGCGCATTGTACCAGACCACGGATCATAAAACAAGGAGCGGTCCGGGAAAATCCCGGACCGCTCCCGTGCCTTGGCCTGTCTGATGTTTGAAGAGCGATCTTAGCGCCCGCCGATTGGCGGAGTGCCGCCACCATCCCCTGGACGGGGGCCTGGACGTAGTGGCGAGCGCAGCGCGTGCAGAAACTCCGCTTTGCTCACCTCGCCGTCGGCATCTTTGTCGAGGTGATCGAGAATCCGCTGGGCGTGGCCTTCGCGAATGCCGGGGATGCCGCCGAGTTCTAAGAGGGTGAGGAATCCGTCGTCGTCTTTATCCAGTTCGTCGAATCGCTTGGAGCGCTGTTCGAGGATGCGGGCGCGAATGATTTCCTGGGCCGCAGCTTTTTCGGCATCGGAGAAAACGCCGTCGCCATCGGTGTCAAAAGGGTTGCCGGTGGGATGGTTGGGCCGGTCAGGGCGATCGGGACGATCCGGGCGGGGTGCCTGGCCATCGCGAACCGCAGCGAGATAAGCCTGGCGCTCCACTTCGGAGAGTTTGCCGTCTTTATTTACATCGAACGGCTTGAGGATTTCGGGGAGTTCACCGTTGCCGAACGGATTGCGGTCGCCGGCGTTGGCGGCCGGTGCGGCTGCGAGGAGCACAGCGGAGAGCAGAAGTGTCGTCTGGAGTTTCATGTGTTTGGGTTGTTGTTGGGGGCAACGGAGCGGGTGTTAGGTAAACGTCTCGCTGCTCACGTTTGGGGAGACGCCTGCCCGGCGGACTGGTTACATCCCGTTCGCCTTCTGTAAAAGCGGGATCCCGAGTCTCATTTTCTGGAATAATTTTAGTATTTGCGAAAAAGATGCTCGCTCAAAATCGTATTTATCATAAAATGCGGGCCTGTTTCTAATTTGCCGAATCTCAATGAGTCGAACGATCACTCTTTTGTCTACACTCCAGCGTCTCTTCCTGCTGGCTTGTTTGTGGCCGTCTGGATTCCTCCGTGCGGCATCTCTCCCAACAGGTTTCACCGAGA
>JANNVM010000682.1:0-1758 GCA_031414455.1 Verrucomicrobiota bacterium | reverse complement strand
GGCATGTGGCTGCCGGCCCTGGCCGCGGCGGCCACGCACGGCCTGTGCGATACATGGACGAGCTACGGCACGCATCTGCTCTGGCCGTTTACGGACCGCCGCGAATCATGGGATTTAATCTCCGTCATTGATCCGCTGCTCACGCTGCCACTCCTCACCTGCGCGGTGCTCGGCTGGTGGCGGGGCCTCCGGCGTCCTGCAGCGGCCGGGCTGATCTGGGTGTGCCTCTATCTTTCACTCTGCCTCGTGCAGCAGCACCGGGCCCGGGAGGGAGTGCAGGCATGGGCCGCGCAGCAGGGACATGTTCCGGAACGGCTCACCGTGAAGCCCTCGTTCGGCAATATCATGGTCTGGCGCGGGCTGTACGTCAGAAACGGAATCTGTCAGGTCGTCTGCGTGCGCCCCGGAATCACCGATGGCGTGCGTGTGCTCGGCACTGCCAGCGCCACACTGCTGGACCCTGACCATCCCGCCCCGCCCCTCACCACACTGCCGCCGGACAGCGTCTTAATGAACGACGTGCGCCGCTTTCAGCATTTCTCCGACGACTGGCTGGGTGTGCATCCGCTCCACCCCACTGTCATCGGCGATCTCCGCTATGCCACGCGGCCCGATCTCATCAACCCGCTGTGGGGGATCGCTCTCGATCCGGAACAGCCCACACAGCATGTGAAGCTGGCCTATTTCCGGGATCTCAGTGATGGCGCGATGGGCCAGTTGTGGCGGATGATCGTGGGAAAATGAAGCGGAAACGATGGACCGGCACCGGCCTTCCCTCTGAAAAACCCGGACGCCGTCACCGTTTGCGTGTCTTGACCTGCCGGTGAACGCCCTTACCGGTCCGCTGCAAACCCGTGACCGATTCTCCAACACCTGACATTTCCGCAATCCCGCCCGGTCAGTGCCGGACGGAGGAACACACGCTGCACCGGCGGCTGTTTCTCAAAGGACTCACCGGCGGAGCGCTGGCGACGGCAACGAGTTTCGCCGGCCTGTTTCACAATCCGGTCTTCGCGGCGGAGACGAGGAAGGCGCAGAAACACTGTATCCTGCTGTGGCTGTGCGGGGCGCCGAGTCAGTTTGAAACGTGGGATCCGAAACCTGGCAGGCCCGGCGGAGGGCCGTTTGGAAGTATGCCGACAAAGATTCCCGGTGTGCATTTTTCCTCACTGATGCCGCACTGCGCGGGCATGGCGGACAGGCTGAACATCGTGCGCAGCATGAAGACGGCGCAGTCGGAACACCTCCAGGCGATCACACTGCTGCAGCGCGGGAATCCGGAGCGCGCGGGCTTCACGCGCCCCACCCTGGGCTGCGCGCTGTCGCAGGCGATCGGGCAACTCGACTCGCCGATTCCGAATTTCATTTTCCTCGATCCGATCCCCGGCGGGAACGAATTTGAGTCGTTCAAGGCGGGCAACTGGGCCGGCTGGCTGGGTGCCGAACATGCCCCGGTGCGGCTCGGCGGGGACTACACGCAATTCCTCAGCACCACCGCAGAGACGATCCCGCAGCATGACAAAGAATCGCGGGAGACGCTGCGGAAATTCCTCACCGCGAAATACGAGCGCGACCGCAACAGCGCGGTGGCGCGGAGTCAGAATGCGGCGTTCGAACGCATGAAGGGCATGGCGGCGAGCGCTGATTTATTCGACCTAACCCAACGACCGGAGAAGGACCGCGCACGTTACGGACCGGGAAGTTTTGCGCAACATTCGCTGATGGCGCGGCATCTCGTGGAGAACGGCGCGCCGTTTG
>JANNVM010000681.1:0-2085 GCA_031414455.1 Verrucomicrobiota bacterium | reverse complement strand
TCATGAATCGCCACGGTCTTCTTCGCCGTCCAGCCAGGGTGGAAAAAGTCCACGGAGAACGGCAGCGCGTCCTTTGCCCACAGACCGCTTTCCATTTTAAAGCGGATGTCGCGGTGCTGATCGTAGGTTAGGCTCTTCCAGTAGTCGGCGAGGTCCTGCTTTTCCTCCGTGTAGGGCAGGGTGGCCAGTTTTCGGGCAGCAGTGCGCAGACCGTCGAAGGAAAAGCCTTCGGCCATGGCCGGGCCGGCGGAGAGCAGAAGGGCTGCGGTTAGCGTTTTGGAAAAGTGCATGGCGGGGGAGCGTTAAGTGCGGCGTCCAGGAAATTGACCGCGGATAACGCGGATAGCATGGATAATGGGATTCCGCAGGAACAAAATCCTCTGAACATCCGCGTTATCCGTGCCATCCGTGGTTTGTTCTTCCGGCCTGGCTCACCACTTCATCGCCGCGATGCGCCGGGCGACTTCCTCTACGTTGGCGCGGCTGTTGAAAGCGCTGATGCGGAAGAAACCTTCGCCGGCGGCGCCGAATCCGGCTCCGGGGGTGATGACGACATTCGCCTCGTGCAGCATGCGGTCGAATAGATCCCAGCTCTTCACGCCTTCCGGGCAGCCGACCCAAATATAGGGCGCATTCACGCCGCCGAACACGCTGAGTCCCGCCGCCAGACAGGCCTCGCGGAGGATTTTCGCGTTCCCGAGGTAGTGCGCGATGAGTTCATTCACCTCCGCCTTGCCGGCCTCGCTGAAGAGCGCCTCCGCGCCACGCTGGACCGGATAGGAGACGCCGTTAAACTTCGTCGTGTGCCGGCGGTTCCACAGCGGATGCAGGGGATGGCGCTTGCCGTCCTCCGTGGAGGCCATGAGGTCTTTCGGCACCACCGTATAGGCGCAGCGCACGCCGGTGAAGCCGCCGTGTTTGCTGAAACTGCGGAACTCGATCGCGCAGTCGCGCGCGCCTTCGATTTCAAAGATGGAATGCGGAATGCCCGGCTCGGTGATGTAGGCCTCGTAGGCCGCATCATAGAGAATGATGGCTTCGTTGGCGCGCGCATAGGCTACCCATTCCTCCAACTCCTGAAACGTGGCCGTGGCACCCGTCGGGTTGTTGGGATAACAGAGGTAAATGATGTCCACCTTCCGGTCCGGAATCCCGGCGACGAATTTGTTCTCCGGAGTGCAGGGCAGATAGACGAGTTTGCCGTAGCGGCCGTTCGGATACGCCTCGCCGGTGTTCCCGATCATCACGTTAGTGTCCACATAGACCGGATAGACCGGATCGGTAATGGCGATGACGTTCCCGGGGCCGAAGATTTCCAGGATGTTTCCGCTGTCGCATTTGGAGCCGTCGGAAACGAAGATTTCGTCTGCAGAGATATCGGAGCCGAGAGGCTTGTAGGCGTTCTCGACGATGGCATCGCGGAGAAAAGCGTAACCCTGTTCGGGGCCGTAGCCGCGGAAGGTATCGCGGTCACCGAGTTCATCCACGGCCAGTTTCATCGCCTCGCGGGCGGCGGCGGGCAGCGCTTCGGTCACATCGCCGATGCCGCAGCGGATAAGTCTCGTCGCGGCCTCAGGGTTTTCTGATGTGAAGGCCGAAACCCGGCGTCCGATTTCGGGAAAGAGATAGCCGGCTTTGAGCTTGAGATAATTCGCGTTGAGAAGTGCCATAATGGGCGCGGCCTGTAGCCGCGACACTCACCGGCGCAAGAGGAAGGCCGCGCTCAGCCCGCTTTCCGTTCTGATCGACCGTAGTTCCGCAGCTTGTTCAGCGGGATGCCGTGCCGGTTGGCGACTCGCAGGGCTTCCATGACTTCATGGATGTCCCAGAACTGGGTTTTCTCCATGCTTCCGACTTCGCGGAGCGGCTGGAGCGTGCAGACCGCGACCTGCGGCAGGAGATTCATGATGGGAACAATCATCGGTGTTGTTTCTTGGTGTTTAGTAATCGCCAAAACTACACTCTCACTGGATGGCCGGCTAATTCCCGCTGGTCACGTTTCTGTCACAGTTGCCGGGTGACAGTTCTGACACACAGCCTTGCCGGAAGCGCTGATTTGGAAACAACGGGCCACATGGAAACAAC
>JANNVM010000680.1:0-9394 GCA_031414455.1 Verrucomicrobiota bacterium | reverse complement strand
GTATTAGCCCGGGCCATCGGCCCGGGTCCGACTCATGAGTCCTGGAGGGCTGAAAGCCCGTTCCAAGAATGCGCCGGTGCTGTGCAGCCGGTGGATTCCTGGAGTAAGCCGATACCGGTACCCTTCGATGACCTGAATCGTCCAGGTGGCGCACGGCTCTCAGGAATCGAATGCAGCTTGAGGGGGAATCGTGTATCAGCCGGCAAACAATATGCTGATTGAAAAACTGAGTATCACGGGCGTCCTCTCGTTCGGACCTTCCGGGATGAGTCTGTCACTGCGCAGGTTGAATGTTTTGATCGGGCCACATGGCAGCGGGAAGAGCAACCTGCTGGAAGTTCTGTCGCTGCTCCAGGCCGCACCGCAGCGGCTGGCGGCACCGGTGGACGTTGCCGGGGGCATTCAGGATTGGTTGTGGAAGCCGGCGGGCAGCACGGCAAGCGGCGGCGCACCCGTGGTCATCACCGCGACGTTGCATAGTCCAACAGGGCACCCGGGCGGCACAGTGAATCACCGGCTGACGATTGATGCGAACGACGTGAGATTTGCACCGGAGTCGGAGGCGATTGCGAGCGGCATCCGCCTCTATCGCGAGTGTTCATTCGGTCCCGGTTCCAAAGTTCGCAATCAGCCCCGCGGGGATGAGCGCAGTGATTTTCTGAGCGAGGATTTCAGCAATCTGGCGCTGGTGCTGGGGCACCGGCGGTATCTGGCGGTGAAGCGGCGGCTGGAGGAGGAGATGGGGCTGTTTTACGAAGGGTTTGTGGCGTATCATGTGGTGCCGAATGACGGGCGGATGCAGTTGTTCCTTGAGGAGGAGGGCGGGCGGCAGATTCCGGTGGGGCGGCTTTCGGACGGGACGCTGCGTTACTTTTGCCTGCTGGCGATCCTCCTGGATCCCGAGCCGCCGCCGCTGGTGGCGATTGAGGAGCCGGAACTGGGGCTGCACCCGGATGTGATTCCGCACCTGGCGGAACTGTTGCTGGAGGCTTCGGAGCGGATGCAGTTGGTGGTGACGACGCACTCGCGAATGCTGGTGGATGCGCTCAGCGGGGTGCCGGAGAGCATCGTGGTGTGTTCCAAAGTGGATGGCGAGACGCGCATGGAGCGGCTGAAGGCAGAAGATCTCCGCGAGTGGCTGGAGAAATACACGCTGGGCAATCTGTGGAGCAAAGGTGAGATCGAGGGCAATCGCTGGTGATACCAAGTCGAGTTCAAAGCATCTCGCTGGAAGCCCCGGCGATGCCGCGCCGAATCCCAACGGGATTTCGTCTCCATAGCCCGGGGTTGGCGTGAGGCACGGGCGCCTACCCCGGGAAATGTCCATGCGAACCGCGAACCACAACGTGGTTCTCTGGAGTTTCTCCATTGGGAGTTTGGAGCACGCAGCACCGCCTGTGGCCCGTCGCTCCGAGACGGGTTCAAAACCCGCCGACAGGCGGCACTTGTGCTCCGACGGGTGATGACGTCGTCGGTGGCAGTGGCGGGAGCCCCGGGAAAAGGAATGCCGGCTTTCGCCGGTCGCCTTCAGACCCGTCTCGGAGCGACGCGCCACGGGCTGCGTCGCGCCTTTGAGTGATCGCCTCATACCTTCTCGCGCTGCCCTTCGTTCTCCCGTCCGCATCGTTACGGCTCAGTGTATTCCCTCACGGCGGGAACACCGCCTACCGCCGGCGCTTCTTTTTCGGCTTTCGTTCGTGGTTCACAGGCACGTCCGCAGGCGGAGTCGGTTCCACCGGCAACGGTGGGTCTTCCTCAAGGGGAGGGGATTCGCCTTCAGGGACAGTGGCGGGCCGAATTGGCCGGGGAGAGACTGACCGTGATGATTCCATCACGGACGGGACCGCGGTGCGGGTCCGGGTTTTCGGCGGCTCCACAACAGGGCTGCGCTGCACCCCCCGGGCCGGCAGAAGAAATGACAGAACCAGTGTGGCCGCGAGCATCGCCAGAGAGGGAACGAGCGGCGTCCACAAGTCCCCGGTGCGGTAAAGGTACAGACTGACACCGGCGAGAACGACAGCGGCGAGAAGCGCACCGATCCACAGCCGGGATTTGCGCCAGTGCGTCAGCCACAGACAGAACAACAGCGTTGCGGCCGGCGCGATCCATTGGTGCGACGGCGGCAGCGGATGCATGTAGCGGGCCGTTTGCACGGCGGCGAGCGCACTGGCTGTCAGGAATGCCGGGGAGACGAGTGTGCCGTTAGGATGTTTCAGCAAACGGGCGCTAACATTGTCATGGCCGATCCAGAGCAGGCTTTGGGGAAGAGCGGCGAGGCGGCTGCGCTGCGGATCGTCCGGAGGGAGATTGGAGAGCGCCTGATCGCGGGTCAGCGCGAAGATGTCGGCATTTAATGCCGGCACGTCCGGTGCGAGTGAAAGGAAGTAACGAAAGAACCCGCCGTCATCAATCGGGATACGGAGCGACTTGCCCGCGGTGATGGCGACTCCCGGCTGAACGGTCACTTCTGCGGCAGGCACTGACGCCCATTCCAGGAGCGCCCGCAGGGCCAGGGAAGGCACGACCTTGTCGCCGAGCCGGGCCAGCATCGGAACCCGGCACCAGTCACCCTCAATGGAAACCGCCTGCGGCCGCGGAAGCATGTCAATATCGCCTGCGGCCGGCAACGCCGAAAGGGCAGGGGGACGGATGCTTTTGAATTCCGGGATGTTCCTGACAGAGCCGGTGACCTTCAGCACGGGCAGGCCATCCGGGAGTGTTTGCCCGCCGTCACCGGCTGCTACCGATGTGGGTGCCGCGGTGATGAGCCGGGGAATGCCTTTGGCAGCGGCATCAAGGGCACTGTCGGCCTTGTCGAACGGCAGTGGTGCCGCCACCGCCACCGCTTTGGGCTGATAGCCTGACAGATTTTGCAGCACCACCTGCCAGTCGCTCTGTCCGAGGTGCCAGGTCTCGAACACCCTGTTCTTCTGGTCCACATCATCGAGCCGGCCGAAGATCACGGCCGCCGCGGCGGGCAGCAGCGCGGGCTGGCCCGATGCAGGATTCGCCTTCAAAAACTCGCGGTGCCCGCCGTCGAACCACTCCAGCGTGCCGCGCTGCTGTTCACGCAGGAGAAACATGCCCAGCGTGCCGCCGAAGAGCAGGACGAGAAATGAATTGCGGAAGCTCATGCGGATGGGGAGAGGCCTGCGGCCTCAAGGACGCCGGGACGAAGCGTCAACACTTCATCGAGTCCCGGCAGCAGACCGGACTCATGGACCACGCGGCGCAGGTTCTCCACCGCCGGACCAATGTGATGCAGGAACGCTGTTTTTCCGTCTCCCGCGCCGAGTTTTCCATACGCTCCCAGCGCCTGCATGAGCCGCTGGCATGCGCACATGGCGAGGATTTGCGGTTCGCAGACGGTACCGCGCAGAGTGAAGTAGGTGTCGCGCAGGACCGTGCGATCGGCCGCCGAGAGGCTGACGTAGGGATCGTAGAGCAGCGACGCGAGATCGTACTCCGGGAGGCCTTCGCGCAGCCCCTGATAGTCTATCATCCATGCCGCGCCGTCCCGGATGATGACATTTTGTGACTGAAAATCCCGGTGAACCATGGAGCGCGGCCGCGCCGCCAGCGTCCGGCTCAGCGCGGCAAAATCGCCATGCTGGCGTATCGCCTCGAGCCGTTCGGCATTCACCGCTGAGAAGCGCGCGGCAAACTGGCTGAAGAAATAATTCTGCTCCCAGGCATAGAGTGCTTCATCGAACGGCGGCTGCAGGCGGGACCGCAGCGCCTCCGGGAGGTCGTCCCAGCGCAACCCATGCAACAGCGCCACCTGCTGCAACGCACTTTCATAGAGTTTCAGACGCTGCGCGTCATCGGTCTGCAGTTCCCATAAATCGCACCGCCCAAGGTCTTCGAGCCACGCCAGTTTTTGCGCGTCGTCGTGGAAATAAATCTCCGGGGCCCGCGCTCCCGC
This sequence comes from Verrucomicrobiota bacterium, assembly GCA_031414455.1. Taxonomy (GTDB): domain Bacteria; phylum Verrucomicrobiota; class Verrucomicrobiia; order Verrucomicrobiales; family V1-33; genus V1-33. The sequence goes on along the minus strand of JANNVM010000680.1, from coordinate 5,469 downwards.
CATGAGCAGAACCTCCGTCGCCGGAAAGAAACTCAGATTGTCGGGACGCCGGTCAGTATAGACCATCAGCACGGCACTTGCCGGACCGCCGTGTTCACCCTGCGCCGTAACCCGGTGATACGTCCGGTCGGACCCACCCTTCACGATGGGAGCACAGTCGAGCCGGGCCGCGGCCCATCCGGGCACACGCAGGCGTGATTGTTGAAGCAGAAATTTTTCGTCCGGGTTTTCCATGAATGATAGCGCCTGAGCGGACTTGCGGGGGCCGGCGGCGCGGGAGCTATAAAGCCCGCCCGGCGGCACGCAACGGCGTGCATGATTTTGCCGCCGGGCAGGACTTGACCATGGGTCATTTTTTTAGGCGAACCACTGGCCGCACCAATAATTCAGGTGACCAGACCGGTGGAGGCGGGCCAATCTTGACAGCCCGGGCATCGCGGGCAGGTTCCGCCCGATGAGCATCCTTCGCACGGAAATCACTCCCGGCTATCCTGTTTTCGAAATTCAACACCCGGCCGCGACGGCGACCGTCGCGCTGCATGGCGCGCAGATTATGGAATGGACGCCCGCCGGGCGGGAGCCGGTGCTCTATCTGAGCCCGCAGACTGCTTATCGAGAAGGCAAAGCGATCCGCGGCGGTGTGCCGGTGTGCTGGCCGTGGTTTGGCCCCAGCACCACAGATGCGGCGCTGCCGGCCCACGGATTTGCGCGGAACCATTTCTGGGAACTGGCGGAACAATCGGAGGACGCGGCCGGTGTCAGGATGGTCTTCACCCTCACCGACAGTGAAGAGACCCGGAGACTGTGGCCGCACGCATTCCGCCTCACCATGGAAATGCACATCGGAGCCGGGCTGAAACTCGCGCTGCGCATGGAGAACACGGGCGACACCCCTTTCACCGTGACCGGGGCCCTGCATGCCTATCTCGCCGTTGAAGATGTCAGGCAGATCAGCATCGCCGGGCTGGATGGCGCGGAATATCTGGATACCGCGGGCCCGCCCGCGGTGCGAAGGCAGGAGGGCGCTATCACCTTCGACCGCGAAGTGGACCGCAACTACGCGGACAGCGCGGACGTGACCGTCAACGACGGCAGTATGGAGCGCGTGATCACCGTCCGCGGCTCCGGCAGCCGCTGCACCGTGGTGTGGAATCCGTGGATCGACAAGACCAGGACCCTGACGGATATGCCCGACGGCGACTATCTGAAATTCGTTTGTGTGGAGACAGCCAATGCGTGGCGCGACCGGATCACACTCGCGCCCGGCGAGGCCCACACGCTGGCGACAACACTCGCGGTGAACTGACCCGTCCCCGCCAGCCTACTTCGAGGGTGCCCGGAACTTCCACTGGGGATCGTTCAGCCTGCGGTTGAAGGAAAACATCGTCTTCACATCGCCGGCGTCGGCCACGGTGAATTGCACGGTGGGATAATTGGTGTCCCACTTGTTGACCTGGATGCGGCGGATGTTCTTTTCGGGCCACGGTTGATCGTCTATCCAGGCATGGCCATCCGCATGGAGAAGGAGCAGCGGTTTTTTCCAGTCGGCCGCCGATTGGCGAAACGGAGTGAGGAACGGTTCGAATTTTTCCTTCGGTTCGCCCGCCCTGATGGTCAGCGTATTTGCCTGGCAAAAAATCACGGCGGCCCGGACCTCAGTCATGGCCGGGCGGGTCAGCACCTCTTTGATCCAGGCCGCATCCTCGGGCAGGCGATCCTGCCACTCCTTCGGGTTGTGGATGCGCCCGCCCACGAGGTTGATGCCGATGAAGACCACACCCTTGCGCTCGAATACAAAATTCTCCGCGCGCTCCGGCTGGCGCTCGGTTTTCCAGGAAGGCTTAAAACGTTCCTCGAATTTAGAATAATATTTCTGCCACCATGTCCACGCCAGTGAAGGATCCTCCAGATCGCTCCATTCATTGTCGCCGGGCACGATCCAGGTGGGTATCGTGTTGTCTTTGGTGAGGATGTCCGCCGTCGAGTGATACTCGGCTTCGGTGGGCAATTGGTCGGGCGGTGGCGGCGCTGCCGGGTCCGGTTTTTTGGCCGGGTCTGTCTTCACGAACGGCTGCTTGAAGACATCACCGAGATGCACCATAAAATCCGAAGTGCGCTCACGGTTTTCCTGCTGCACGTAAAAGGCCGCCGCCGGCTTGTCCGGCGGCGTGTAAGGCCCGCAGCCCATCGCGGAAAATTTGATTGGCTCGGCAGCGGCGGTGGCTGCGAAGCCCAGCCAAGCCAGCGAAAGCGCCCGGAGATATTTGTTTTGAATGTGTGTTTGCATAAAATGGAAGAGGTGGGATTTTGGCCGCCGTGCCGATAGCCGACTCGGCGCACGGCAGCGACGCGCAAGGAGACGTTCTGGACGGAGTTCAGTTGCTTTTTTCCGGTGAACTTTCTTTAACCTTTTGATCAGCCTTTTTGATCATTTCCCTCACATAGCCCCGGACCTTTTCCATCGTCGCGGGGTCCCTGAACCCTCCCTTCTCCGGGTCCGGTTGTTTCGGGATGACCATTGTGGTGATGCGTCCTTCGAGGGCCGGCGTTTCCGATTCGAGTTTCTTGATCCAATCCGCCCGGTAGTCGTCCTTAAGCCATCTGGCGTCCGTGCCTGTTGAATAAATGAGGAATTGCGTGTGGGGCACGACTACTCCCACAAGCTTGATGAAGCTCTGCAGTCTCAAGTCTTGCGCACCGTAAAAATCTTGCCAGCGATGTAGTTTTACGGGATCACCGCCAAACTCGTCGGGGTAGGGCTCGTTCATCTCCGCGGCCATCGGATGAAAGAACGACGAGCGGTGGATGATCACGATACGGGGACTTAAGCTGGCCACAAAAGAGTCACCCCGCCAGTCTAAGCCGATTCCCTCCTTCATGAGATCATTCGACTGGATTCCGTCAAGGCCTGGAAGTCTCTCGCGGAGTTCGTCCGCGTTGGTGCGGCCTTTTTTGACGTTGGTTGGGTTGTAGATTCCCCTTGGCGCAAACGTGTCCATGAGAAAAATGGCCCGACCCGGGTGAGGGACGGTGGTGCCGGCATCGTTGTCAGTCCCACACCTGTGAAGCATCACAGCGCCTGCGGCTGCGCCCCCCAGCCCGAATAACGCAGCCCTCCGCGTCCAGCGCGCTTTCGCCTGCTGGTCACCGCCCTGCTCACCACTTGCAGAGCGCCGCTGCCCTTCACGATTGGTAGTCACTTTGCCATCCTTGATTCGCACGGTCGGGACCTCTGGAGTTCTCTCCGGGACCAGCGGCTTGAGGTCCGCGCCAGACGCGAAAGGTTCCAGGGCTTCGGCGACCTCGCCCGGGGTGGAGAAGCGGGCCTCGCGGTCTTTGGCGGTCATGCGCGCCAGCACCGCCTCGAGTCCCACCGGAGCATCCGGGGCCTCGGCCAGCCCGGGAAACGGTTCGTGGAGGTGCGCCTCGACGACTTCAGCGAAAGATTTCCGCTCCGAGTAGGGCGGTTTGCCGGTGAGCAGGTGGTAGAGGGTGCAGCCGAGGCTGTAGATGTCGGCCCGGATATCCACGTGAGAGGCGTCGCGGAATTGCTCCGGGGCACAGTAGCTCATCGTGCCCAGCACCAGACCGGTCTTCGTCAACTGCGCCGCGGAGTCTTCGCGAATGAGAGCCAGGCCCATGTCAATCACCTTGAGGGTGCCCGAGCGCGTCAGCATCAGGTTCGAAGGTTTGATGTCCCGGTGAATCAGGCCGTGTTCATGCGCATACTGGAGAGCCTGCGCGGCTTGACGGGCGACTTCGCAGGCGGCAGCGACCGGGAGAGGACCCCGGGCGCGGACCAGTTGTTGCAGGTCGGCCCCATCAATCCATTCCATGGCCACGAGGTGCCAGCCGCCCACACTGCGGGCGTCGGCAGCGGTGACAAGGTTAGGATGTTCGAGCTTGCCCATCACCCGCATCTCCCTCTGAAAGCGCGTCAGGCTCGAGGGGTCGGTTATGGATTCAGTGGGAACCAGCTTAAGCACGACCACCTTGTCGAGCAGCCGGTGGCGGGCCCTGAAGACATAACCCATATTTCCTCCGATCCGCTCAAGGATCTCGTATTCCTCAATAACGTCTCCCGGCTCTGGATTGGGGGTGGCCATAGTGACTAAAGAGAATTGTTTGATCGTATCCTCACCGGAGGCGAGGGAGAGTTTGCGATTGTTGTCGGGCTTTCTGCGGGTTTGCCAGCCCCGGAGCCATCCAAAGGGCCAGCTGTTTGGTGGGGTGGAGAGCGGCGGCGGGAATAAACGGCCCACAGCCAAAGCCTGGCGCAAGGCACAGGCAGGGCAACTTAAAGGAATTTGCTTTTCACGGGTGGCGTCATTGGCGGGATCGGAAACGGGGAGAGGAGGAGTCTGATCCTTACCAGAGGCGGGTAAGCGTTTGCGACTGTTGTCGCGCAGTCTGCGGGTTTGCCGGCGGCGAAACCAGCCCAGGGGCGACAGGTTTCGTTGCGTGGAGAGCGTCGAAGAGAAAAGATCGTCAGCGGCCGATGCCTGACGCGAGGCACAAACAGGGCATTTTAAAGGAATCTGCTTTTCGCGGGAGGTATCCTTGGCGGAATCGGAAACGGGGACAGTGGGGAGCCCGGAGAGAGGGGCGGAGGAAGTGTTAGCAAAGGGAAGGGACTGGATGTCCGGGCGAACCCGGCCGACTGCTGGCGGGGCGTGGGTTGAGTCTTCCTCCCGATTCATCGCGAGCGTGATGTTAGCTCCCGCGGGCCGAACCACCAAGATAATTCTTGAGCAATTATTCCTTCGGATTTCTTTGAGTCTCTATAGCTGCCAAAACGAAGTCGTAAAACCTACCCTCTCAGCAGCACGGCAACGAAGCGCAGAGACCCTGAGTTCAGCGCCGACACTCCAGCGCCGGGGCATGTCGGGGCATTGACCCCGCCGCAGGAGACTGGTATCCTGGAAACATGATCACCCCCTGGCGTTTCCGGCCTGCCATTATCCTGAGCCTTCTCTTCCTTGCGGCGGGATGGCTCCCGCTTTCCGCCGTCGAGCCGCGACTAACCGAATTCATGGCGGACAACCGCAGCGGATTGTCCGATGAAGACGGCGATGAAGTGGACTGGCTGGAGGTCCAGAATCCCAATCCGGTCGCGCTGGACATCGCCGGCTGGTATTTGACGGATGATCCCGCGGCCCTGACCAAGTGGCAGTTTCCCGGCGTAAGCATCAATGCGAACGGCTACCTCGTGGTATTTGCCTCGGGAAAGGACCGGCGGGTTTCCGGGCAGAATCTGCACACGAATTTCGGCCTGCGGGCGGAGGGCGAATCGCTGCTGCTGGTAAAGCCCGACGGCACGACAGTCGTGAGCGAATTCACCTTCGGCCAGCAGGAGGAGGATGTTTCCTACGGGCTGTCGGCAACGGCTTCATCGACCGAAACACTCATCGCCGCCAATGCAACGGCCCGCGCCTTCATCCCGCCCAATGATTCGCTCGGCAGCACGTG
>JANNVM010000679.1:0-6028 GCA_031414455.1 Verrucomicrobiota bacterium | reverse complement strand
CCGCGCCGCCCGGCTATTCCTGTTATTGCCCGGTGCTTGAGGAGCTGGAAGCCACCGCCCGCGCCGCCGGCGATGAACGCAGTGCCGGAACCGCGCGCCGCCTCATCGGACAGTGCGGCGGGCGCTCCCCGGGCTTGGACTTTCAGAAGCTCTTCGACCTTCTCCCCCTCCCCCGGGGAGGAAATACCGGCGATCAAATTCCCGGGCCTGGCACCTTCCCCGGCGGCAAATCAAAGGACCGCAAAGGCGGTTTCCGCCAGCCGGACTTATTCACTGAACTGTTCCGCTAACATGAATTCCACTCTCTCATGAACCCCTGGCTCGCACTCGACATCCCCCTCGCCGCAACGGACGAAACCATCCGGGGCGCGTGGCAGAAGGCCGTGCAGCAATGCCCGCCGGAGCGCGATGCCGAACGCTTTCAAGCGGTGCAGGAAGCTTATACCTCCATCAAAGACGCCCGCTCCCGGGCCTCATGGCAGATGCGCCACGATACGCCGCCGGCCGAGACGCCGCGGGAAGTGCTCCTGAACTATGCGCGCCTCCCGGGCCGCCTCCACCCGCCTGGCAAGACGGCCTTCCGCACTTTCCTCCGTGCCGGCGCCACCCCACCCGCTGCCAAAAAATGAACGACTCTCTCACCAATCCTGACAACGCCGCGGAGCCCATCATTCCATCCCATCCGGACACTGGCACAGACTTGGATACCGGGACGGACTCCGATACCGAAAGCAGCGCCGCCAGCGAAGCAGACATCTGGGAGGAAACTTCCGAAGAAGAATCCCCCGATGTCGCGGGGGCCGTCCATGAACTCCGGGAGGATCTCGCCGCGGCCACCGCTGAATGGCGCCGCGGGACGCGGCGCAACATGGAGGTAATGAAGGAATTTAGCGGCGCGCTCAACGCCATGGGGGCCATGCTGCGCGATGTCCACACGTCCGCCCGGCAGCCTGCCGCTGCCGCTGCCGGCCCCGGCCTCACTGAGGACTGGCTGAGCACGCTCATTGATTTGTCAGACCGCCTCACACGCACCGCCGCTGCTTTCGTCAGGACTCCGCCGCAAACGAACTCATGGTGGCCCGGCGCACGCGCCGCGCTAGCGGCATGGGAAAGCGCATGGACCACGCAGCGCGAGGCCTTCGCCATCCTGCAAAGTCACCTGACATCTCTCCTCGCCCGCGCCGGGCTCCTGCGCCTGCAATGTGCCGGAGCAGCGTTTGACCCCGCCTCCATGACAGCTGTGGAGGTCGTCGCTGATGCCATCGTTCCCGACCACACCGTCACCGCCGAACTCCTCAGCGGCTGGGTTCACACCGCCTCCCAAAAGGTGATCCGCCCCGCTCAGGTCCGCGTCTCCCGCCGCCCCGCCTGAATTCCATTCCGCATTTTTCATTTTTCATTCTTCATTTCTTCCATGCCCAATCATCCTCTCATCGCCGGTATTGATCTCGGCACCACCAATTCCGCCATCGCCGTCGTCGTGGACGGAGAATTGAAAGTCCTTCCCGTGCATGGTGAACTCACCATGCCCAGCGCCGTGGGGCTTGATCCCGCGGGCCGCCTCATCATTGGCCGCGCCGCCAAGAATCAGGAAATCTCCGCACCGGAAAACACCATCCTCTCCATTAAGCGCCACATGGGCACCGACTATGCCTCCACGCTCGGCGGAAAGAGTTACAGCCCGGAGGAAATCAGCGCACTGATCCTCGGCGAATTGAAGCGCGAGGCCGAGAAACATCTCGGTCAGCCGGTTAGTAAGGCGGTCATCACCGTGCCGGCGTTTTTCAATGAGCAGCAGCGCAAAGCCACGCAGGCCGCCGGCCAGCTCGCAGGCCTTGAGGTGCTCCGCATCATCAACGAGCCCACTGCCGCGGCACTGGCCTACGGTGCCGGAACCGGCGACAGCACCGGCCCGCAAACCATGCTCGTCTATGACCTCGGCGGCGGCACGTTTGATGTTTCACTCGTGGAGGTGGACCAGGGAATCGTGGAAGTGAAGGCCAGCCACGGCGATACCCGTCTTGGCGGCGATGATTTTGACAACCTCCTGGCGGATCTGGCTGCAAAACGGTTTGCCACCCGGGAAGGGGCCGGCCTTCTGCCGGAGGCCGCGCTGCGCCGCCTCAAGGGCGTGATGGAGCGCGGCAAAATCCAGCTCAGCGAGGATCCCTTCGTCACCGTAAATGAGGAATACCTCGACGCATCGTGCCACCTTGTCACCGAAGTGGCCCGCGCGGACTACGAGGAACTCATCACGCCGCTGCTGGAAAAGACGCTCGACTGCATGCATCGCGCGCTGCACGACGGCGGCGTGAAGACGCGCGAAGTGGACAGGATTATGCTCGTCGGTGGTGCCACCCGCACGCCGCTGGTGCATCAACTCATCGCCGGCCGCATGGGCCGCGAGCCGCGACACGAGATCAATCCGGACCTCATCGTGGCCATGGGCGCAGCCATTCAGGGCGCAGCACTTGGCGGTCAGCCGGCTCCGGCTATTTTGATAGACATCACCGCGCACACCTACCGTGCCGAGGTTCTTGCGGACACGATGCTCGTTTGTCTGCCGCTGATTGCCCGGGGAACTCCACTGCCCGTGCGCCGCGCGGAGTCCTACACAACGGCGATGGACAATCAGGAAGACGTCCGGATCAAAGTCTTCCAGGGCGAGAGCCTCTACGCGGACGGAAACACGCTGTTGGGCGAAATCAGTGTCGCCGGTCTTTCCAGAAAACCCGCGGGCAATCCAGTGGTGGTGCAGTTTCAACTCGACCTCAATGGACTGCTCAACGTGACCGCCACCGAAAAGCTCACCGGCCTCGCCAAAACCATCAGCATAGATACCCGCGGCCAGCACCGTCTCAACCTCGATGCTGCGAGGGCCAATCTTGATGCCCTCTTCGCGGACCAGCAGGATGATGCCGGGGATTTCGGGGTAAGCGGCGGCGAGGATGATTCCGTGGAAGACGACGATGAAGCTGACCCGGGGGATGAAGCAGATGCCGGCGGGACCACCGGAATCGAAGCCGGCACAGTGCCTGCCGCGGATGATGACACCCCTGCCCCGCCCGGCCTTGTTGCCAGCGCCAGAAGTCTCCGCCAGCGGGCCGAAGCCCTCCTCGCCACCGGACTGGCCGACAAGGACGCCACCGATATCCGCCGCCTCCTGTCAGAAGCCACCTCCGCCCTCAAGGCCCGCCAGTGGTCCACCCTCCAGCGTCACGCCGACAGCCTCAGCGATATCATTTTCTACCTTGAGGATTGAGGGTGCCCCCACTGACCTGACATCTCCTTCTGTGAGGCCATGCCCGAAGATACTACGATCCGTCTCATCGCCGGCCTGGGAAATCCAGGACGGGAATACGAACACACGCGCCACAACGCGGGGTTCATGATCGTGGACCGGCTGGCCCGGCGGCTGGGGGCGGAGTTTGCCAACGAACGGAAGTTTGAGGCGCGCTTCGCCCGGAGTGGCGCGCTTTTTCTGCTGAAGCCGCAGACTTTTATGAATCTGAGCGGGCGCAGTGTGGCGGCGGTGTGCCAGTTTTATAAGATAGAGCCGGCGGAGGTGCTGGTGGTCTATGATGATGTCGCGTTGCCCGAAGGAAAGATCCGGATCCGCCTCGGAGGCTCGGCGGGGGGGCATAACGGAATGCGTTCTCTCATCGCGTGCCTCGGTACGGATCAGTTCCCGCGGGTGCGTTTTGGAGTGGGAGCGTCGGACGGAAAGAGCCTTGTGGGGCATGTGCTGGGGGCGTTCGATCCGGCGAGTCTTGAGGGGCTCGATAAATCGCTTGAGAATGCCGTCGAGGCTGCCAGCATGTGCGCCCTTCGCGGCCTGACGGCGGCGATGAATCATTTCAACAAAGAAGACAAACCAAAACCTCCGCCGCGTGCTCCCCGGACTCCGGCTCCCGCGGCGGCCCCCATCCCACCACCCCCACAGCATGAAGCGTAAATACGAAGGCCTTATTGTTCTCAACACCCGCGGCAAAGAAGAAACCGTGGATGCAATCGTCAGCAAACTCGGCCGCGAGATGGAACTCGAAGGCGCCACTCTCGACCAGATTGACCACCTCGGGAAAAAGAAGTTCCCCTACGGCAGCAAGAAACTCACCGAGGGTTACTTTGTGAACTATCAAATCCAGGCGGCTCCGGCCGTGCTCGACAAGGTGAAGGCCAAGCTCCGCCTCAACCCGGACGTGCATCAGCAAAACTTCGCGCGCCTGTAAGAGCGGCAGTCAGTCACTTTCAGCACAGCGAGTGCGCCGTGAGGCCACTCGCTTTTGTTTTGCCGTCCAGCCGGCGCCTGCGATTCTGAGACCGGAAAACAAAACAGCGGAGACGCCTTCCGGCATCTCCGCTGTGAGTAATGGTGATCGCGGACTCAGGCGGTCTGCATTTCCATGCCTTTGTGGCCGAGCTGCTTCACGGTGCGGTTGAGCTGATCGAATTCGATCGGCTTCTTGATGACCGTGACCGGACCGCTCTGGAGGATTTTGCTGAGAATTTCACTGTCCGGATAGCCGGTGATGATGACGATCGGCAGATCGGGGTGAATTTCCTTGAGCCGCTGATAGACTTCATCCCCCGGGATGTCGGGAAGCTGAAGGTCGAGAAAGACGAGGTCAAACTTCTGCTTCTCCGCATAGGAGATCGCCTCCGCACCGCTGCCGACGACAATACGTCCGAAGCCGGCTTTCTTAAGAAACTGTTTAAAGATGGTCTGCAACTGGGCGTCGTCGTCCACTACGAGGACGGTGGGCTGCCCTGTGCCTTCGGTCTTCAGGATGTCACGATCAAGAAGGCTGCGTTTGATGCGCCAGCGTCCGCCGATTTGGATGGCGGGGAGTTGGCCGCGCTGGACGAGGTAATAGACCGTCGGCAGAGGGATCCGCAAATATTCCGCGGTCTCTTTGACGGTCATCAATTCTGGGGCTTCGTCAGACATAGGGGGAAGGTGAAAGGGGTTGGAGATGCAGTTGATATCTGAAAGGAGAGCCCGATTACGGTAATCATAGATCTCCCACTTGAATTCGAGCCGATTCTACTAATTCAGTATGGAATTGCAAGCGATTTTCATAATTGAATCTAATTTTTTTGAATCTGAGAAATCTATGACCTAAATCGCCTGCGCAGATTTTTGGTTCTGAGAGAAATTACGGACGCCGTTATAAACCGCAGATCCCAGCACGACTGCACAAAGTTAGTCCTGGGACCTGGCAGGTGGAGAACTCAAGCGAGGCCACGAAGCGAAGCAGAATCTTCCAATTGGTGCTGGGGAGACGTCTTCCACCGCCGGGGCTTTAAGGCTGCGCTAACTTCCGACGGCCGCCCCAAGAGGGTAAAAGGAGTCGGAGGCATCACTCGCGGAGGCAGAATGGTCACACTGCAGTAGGGACACGGAGCGGCGCGGCCGTCGTAGTTCTCCGGGTCTTTAATCACCAGCACCGTGTAACAAGACGGGCAGTTGAATCCCAATTGCTTGAAACTAACGAGCGGCACGTGCGCCGGAACGGGAGCCAGGGGCACGACCGTTCTTTGCAATGGTTGCACAGACCGTTCACCGACGGCTGCCGCCGGAACGCTGACCTCCCCCGGCCGGCGTGGTACCATCAGACCTTGCTCACGCCGTGGCAGGGGGCGTTTTTCAGGCGGCAGTTGACTCAAGCTCATACACCGCAGCCGCTCAACTCTCGACGCCAAAGACTCAACAGCCGGTGACCTTTCCGTCTCAGGTAAATCCAGCGCCTGACATGCGGAACAGATTCCGCCACATCGCGTCGCCTCATCCATTGACCAGTAAAGCTGGCCGCAGACATTGCAGGATGGAATGGGGCCGCTGCTCATCAGGAAAATTCTCCCTGCTATATAACCCGCACTGCCCCCCATAATCAATGGAGTATTTCGGATTTCCGTAATAATTTGACTCACTGCAATCTCATGACGCCCCGGCCTGATCTTAAACCGCTTCCACTTACGGGCTGGCCATTCGATTTGGCGGCCACGCTGCATTCCGGCCAAACATTTC
>JANNVM010000678.1:0-5464 GCA_031414455.1 Verrucomicrobiota bacterium | reverse complement strand
CCTTCGGTGCCGGCGCCGCGGTGCTCGCGGCGCTGGTTGCCGGCGTGGTGATCAGCACGTGGCAGGCAGTCCGCGCCACCAGAGCCGAACACGAGCAAAGCCGTCTGCGCACGGAAGCGGAAGAGAGTGCGAAGGCCACGAAGATCGAGGCCGAAAAGAGCCGGCAAGTCGCGCAATTTCTCAAGGACACGCTCGGCGGCGTCGCGCCTTCGGTCGCCCTGGGTGACGACACGAAAATGATGCGGAAAATTCTGGATAAGACCGCCGATCGGATCGGCACGGAATTGAAAGATCAGCCGGAGGTGGCGGCGGAACTGCGTACTCTCGTCGGCAAAGTCTATCATACCGTGGGCGATTACGAAAAGGCCGCGTCGATGCTCAGTGAGGCTCTCGCAACCACGAAGAAGCTGCGCGGCGAGGAACACAAGGAAGTGGTCTATTTGCTCAACGCCCAGGCGCAGGTGCTCGGGCATCAGGGAAAACTCGATGAAGCTGAAGCAATGCTTCGCAAAGCGCTGGCCATGGATCGAAAACTCGCGGGCGGTGACGGGGACGTGAGCACGTCGCTCAACAATCTCGGGCTCGCCCTCGAACACAGGGGACAGTATGCCGAAGCGGAGAAACTCCATCGGGAGGCGCTGGCCATGAACCGGAAATTTGCCGGGAATAAACCTGAAGAAGCGGCGATTTCGCTCAACAACCTTGCGGTGGTCTTACAGGACCAACAGAAATTCGACGAGGCGGAAGCTGCTCTCCTCGAGGCGCTGGAAATTGAAAAGAAACATTTGGGTCCTGGGCATCCGGATGTCGCCATCACGCTCAACAACCTGGCGAACACGGTCCAGTTGCAAAACAAGTTCAAGGACTCGGAAGTGCTGTTTCGCGAGGTTCTTCCCCTGCAGCGGAAACTGCTGGGCAATGCCCACCCGAATGTCGCCACGGCTCTGAACGGTCTTGCCCTCGCGCTCCACAACCAGGACCGGAATGACGAAGCTGAACCCCTGCTCCGCGAAGGGGTGGGGATCGAGAAGAAAGCCCGCAGCGCAGCGCACCCGGAGACGTCCACCCTCATCGGTAATCTGGGCCGCATCGTGGAGGGTCAGGGGAAATTCGCCGAAGCCGAAGCCCTCTACCGCGAGGCGCTGACCATGCTCGGCCAACTGCCGGGACCGGAGCACCCGGCCATGGCCAGTTGGCGCAACCGGCTGGTGAATCTTTTCAATTCTCAAAAGAAGTGGCCGGAACTGGAAGCCGTGATGCGCGAAGACCTCGCGAGCGCCCGCCGCGCCGCATCCGGCGACGGGCCGCATCCGGCGGTCGCCGAGGCACAGATCTACCTCGCCTCTGCCCTCCGCAAGCAGCAAAAGTTCCCGGAGGCCGAGGCGCTGCTCCTTGAGGCTAACGAAGCGCTGCAACAGAAACCGGGGGACCAGCGGGAACTCCAGCGCATAGGCCTGTCTGATCTCGTCCGCCTCTACGAAGCATGGGACAAGCCTGACAAGGCGTCCGAGTGGCAGGAAAAGCTCGCGGCTTTCGAAAAGGCCGGACCGGAAAAGAAATGAACAACTCGCCGAACAACGCATACTCAGAGCCTGCTGGATACGCGTGGCGCAGCCTTCCAGGCTGTGCGGCCAGCGGTCATCCTGACTGCTGTTGTTCCATGACACGACAGGCTGGAAGCCCGCCGGCCGCACAGGCAGGGATGCCTGCGCCACAGTCCAAAACCGGCCCGAGCGAAACCGGGACGGCAAACCGAAGGCTGAATCATTCAAACACTAACACAAAACTGCACCAATGAAAGCTACCCTCGTCCGAGTCCTCCTGACCGCCATCCTCGCGGGTCTCTTCCCGACGCCTTCCCGCGCCGAGAGCGTGGTCGTGCAATGGGAGAAGCGATATAACGGGCCGGCCAACGCTGAAGATTTCCCTTCCGCGTTGGCAGTGGACAACGACGGGAATGTGATTGTCGCAGGATATTCACTCAATGCCAATACCAACATTTTTGCTGCTGACTATTACACGGTGAAGTACGCGGCAGCAGCCGGCGCAGAAATCTGGGTACGTCGTTACAATGGCCCAACGAATAGTTTCGATTCTGCCCAGGCGGTCGTGGTGGATAGTGCGGGGAATGTAATCGTCACCGGAAGTTCCCGGGGCGGCAGAGACTGGGACGATTGGTACACCGCAAAGTATGCAGCATCGTCCGGGGCGTTACTTTGGGAGCAGCGCTACAACGGGCCGGCCGATGGGCCTGACTACGCTAATGATTTGGAGGTGGACCGCGACGGAAACGTGATTGTTACCGGTGAGATTGCCGCCGTTGAGACCTCCCCTTCGAGCTTCACCAAGGACATTTACACGGCGAAGTATGCGGCGGCAAACGGAGCCGTGTTGTGGGCAAAACAATACAACGGGCCTGGCAACAGGCAGGATTCAGCCGCGGCGGTAGAAGTGGACGGCGATGGAAACGTGCTCGTCGCCGGCTATGTGAACGTAAGCAGTGGCCGCGATGATGCTTACACCGCGAAGTATGCCGCAGCAAACGGTTCTCTGCTTTGGGAGAAGCGCTTCCGGGCCTGGCGGGAGGGAAACTTCCTCCCGTACATGGAGGTCGACAGCGAAGGCAATGCCATCGTCACCGCGAGTTCGCCTGGAACCGGCGGAAACAATGATGTCAACACGGTGAAGTATGCCGCGGCAAACGGAGCTTTGCTGTGGGAGAAAAAACTCAACGGTCTGGGCTATCCCTATGGTCTGGCAGTGGACGGTGAGGGTAACGCGATTGTTCGCGCCAAGTACGGTGATCACACGGCGAAATACGCCGCGGCCGACGGCGAGTTGGTTTGGGCGAAGGGGTCCAATTCTGGAAACATCGTGTTACTTGGCGTAGCCACGGATACCGTCGGCAACGTGATTGTATGCGGCACAACTTACCGCAACGGTGTGGGAGGAGTAGCGAATCAGGATAGCTACACAGCGAAGTACGCCGCCGCAGACGGAGCGTTACTCTGGGAACAGACGTACGATGGTCCGGGGAATCAGAGTGATCGTGCCTATGATATAGCGGTGGACAGCGCAGGCAGCGTGATCGTGACAGGGGCTTCCACCGGCAGCAGCGGGAACTATGACTACTACACAGTGAAGTATGCCCCTGTGGATCTCGACCTCGACAACGACGGCCTGCTGGACTCTTGGGAAACCGCGCACTTCGGCGGCACCGCCGGGCAGAGCGCGCTCGACGACACCGACGGCGATGGTGCCGTGGAATTGCTCGAACTCGCCTTCGGCACCGACCCGCGGAAACCCGGTGCCGGTGCCGGGCCTGCGGTCGTTGTCGAGGGCGGTTATCTCTCGACCACTATCGCCAAACAACCCGGCGTTTCCTATCTCGTGCAAAGTGGTGCGACGCTGGCTTCCGGCTTTTCCGTTACTAGCACGACGGTGCTCACCGACACCGCCACCTCGCTCAAAGTGCGCGACAATATCCTCATCGGGACTCAGCCCGCGCGCTTCCTGAGGGTGCAGGTCACAGCGGCTCCCTGAGGCCCAGCGCCGGGGGTTGCCGTGTCCAATCATTCCATGTCGCCCCCTGCAACCCATCAGTTTCCTAACTTTCCTTCGGCATCTACGACTCCGCACGCTGCGGCCATCACGGACAAACCAATCAAGGCCCACACCGATCGAAACACCCGAACAAGAACATGAAACCGCACAGCGCAATGATCACGGAGACTCCGCAGGAGCGACCCGGCGTCCGGCTTGGACTCCCATCATGGACGGGGCCGCCGCGGCCTCCTGCCGCCAGGCAGTGCGGAGCCCTTACAAACCGGTGGGGCGATGCTCCTGCTGAGGCCACTCTATGCGGGCCGGCGTCTCAGCGCCGGGCGGCGCGGAGCCAGTGTGCCCGCCAGGAGAACTTACCGCGGCGAGAGCCAATCCGTCAGGTTACCGCTGCGGTGGTGTGTGTTTCTCCGAGGCTCCGCACCGCCTTCGCCCTCCTGATCTGGGCTCTGCGGAAGCATCGCCCCACCTTGCGTTAAGCTCCGCACTGCGCCGCAGTGGCGGCGGCTCATCCATTCTCGAAGAATTCGGGGTGTTGGGCTGCCCGCAGCCGGTTTCAAACCTCCTGACAGCAGATTGAAAACACCATGAACGCACTCATCCCACCGACACTCATTCTGCAGGGCGGAGCGTGGATTCCATTTTGACATGTCAGGCCGGAGACGGATGATGAGGCCATGAAGATCGTGAGCCTTGCGGTGTTGTGCGCTGTGATGATGGTGAGCAGTTGCCGTCATCATGCGCCGGTGACGCGGCATTTCCTGCGCATGCCCGCGGAATTTGCCGGCGGGCTCAGTGGCATCCAGCGGGCGAAATGGTTGAAGGAGAACCGGCGCAGTTTGCCCGACAGGAAAACACTCACGGCCACGAATCATCTGATCCTGCCGGGCATCTCGACCCTCCGCGGCACCGTGCTGCGTGGAATGGAGGTTCTCCACGTTGCCGAATCCTCCTGTAACGGTGGCCTCGCCGTGGTCACAAACCCCGGCGACAACCTGAATGTGGCGCCTCACCTCGCGCTGCTGACTTACGATCACGCCGTCTATGCGAACGCCGCACAAAAGATGGAAGTCAGCGGCGCGGCGGCGGTATGGCGCGTAATTTCCGGACGCAAGGCGATCACCGGTTATTCGGGGGGCGGCAGTCCGGTGGCGGAGGTTTGGTGGTCCGGCAGCGGATGGCGGTCGCGCCGGCTGCCGTGAACGGCTATTCGCCTGAGTAAGATGGCGCGAAGTAGTCCGGGACTTTTGCGGTCATCCTGACCGCACCTGGAGTTTCTACATTTCTGATTCCCCAAAAGGGGAAAAACAAGCCAGCCCGGGGCAAGCGAGAGACGAGCGCCGCCCCGGGTACCAGCGCGAACGGATCCCGAGCCCCATCGGGGCGACACAACCCGTCAACTGCATACGCGATTCCCGGGCGCGCACCCTGCGCGCGAATGTCTCGCCCTTACAGGGCTCCCTGCTCATTTTGCTGCATAACCCGGGGCGGCGCTCGTCCCCTCGCTTGCCCCGGGCTGGCTTGTTTCAGGCCTTTGGCCTGCCGGAATGTCGAAACTCCAGGTGCGGTCATCCTGACCGCAAAGGAGACGGCAGCCGGGACGACTGCCAGCCGGCACAGCCGGGACGGCATCACTAGCCGGACAAACCCAGCGCATGATAGTGCGGGATGAGCCTCACATAACGCGCCGCCCATTCGCGGAGCCCGGCCTGCTCGTCGTCAGTGAGCGGCCGCACCACTATGGCCGGCGAGCCCAGGACCATGCTGCCTGGCGGAATGATTTTCCCCTGCGTCACCAGCGCGCCGGCGCCGATGATGCTGCGCTCACCGATCTCAGCGCCGTCGAGAATGATGGCCCCCATGCCGATGAGACATTCATTGCCGATGGTGCAGGCGTGCAGCA
>JANNVM010000677.1:0-2294 GCA_031414455.1 Verrucomicrobiota bacterium | reverse complement strand
CCGCCGATGCTCTTGCTGAAATAACACGTTACGAATCGCACGCCGCTCTCCGCGAGCCGGCGCGCCAGCAGGCAACCCTGACCGTAAGTGCTCCGGCCATAACGTTCCCGCATGTCCGCCGGCTCAGCGCCGATATTGAAGGCCTCGCGAACGCGCGTGCTGTTGAGCATGGCCAGCGCTTTCTGATAATACTCGTCCATGCCGCGGGCCTCGGCGCTGTGATCCATGAGTTTACTCTGCGCATCAATGAACTGCTGCAAGCCGCGCCGGTGCTGAAGCCGGTCCATCGTCATGCCCTCCGGCAGACTGAACTGCGGGAGGTTGAACGCCGCGTCGTTCGGATCGCTGGGAACATACAGCGGATCGTGCTGCTTGCCGAGGAAACTGGCAAACTGCCCGGGCACTGCCGTGCCGTCGGCAATGATGTGAGGGTAACTAACATACGCCGGCATCGCCGGGTCTTTTCCGGACATGAGTTTGTCCGCGATGCTGCCGTAGCCGGGGAAGAGGTCAATGCTCTCGCGCAGCCGCTGATCGTCCGTGGCCGGACGTTTGCCGGTCAGCGCGTAATAGCCGGCCGAGTTGTGATTCGTCATGTCGTGGTGGACCGAGCGAATGACCGTCACTTTATCCATGATGCGCGCCGTGAGCGGCAGCCGGTCGTTCACGTCAATGTCAAGACACGCCGACCGCATCGGCTTGTGAGGACCGCGGTGTTTGTCGTCAGCGTTCGGTTTCATATCGAACGTCTCCAGATGACTCGGCCCGCCCCACTGGAAGAGGAAGATCACCGTCTTGGCGCGAACCTTCGGTTTCGGTCCGTCATACTGGCTCGACGCGCGCAGCAAATTCGGCAGCGTGAGACCCATCATGCCCGTGACCCCGGCACGGATAAGATGCCGCCGGGTGAGCAGCGTGGACTGATGAAAACTGGAGCAGGCGTGGGACATGGCAGGCGGCAGATTACGCGGCCCGCGGCCCGCTTTCAGGCCGCATTCGTGGAGTCCCGCGCGAATTCACCCGCCCGCCGGGTTTCCGGTCGCACCGGAATTCGCGTTCATGTGTCGTAATGAAACCTCATCTGGGCGAGTAGAATGCCGCCCTCAACAACTCGATAAACGAGCCGGTGTTCTGAGTCGATGCGACGCGACCAATAACCGCGGAAAGCGTGCTTGAGAGGTTCCGGCTTGCCGATGCCGGAGTGCGGGCTGCGGATAATGTCCTTCAGAAGCAGGTTGATGCGCGATACCATCTTCGGGTCGGTAGCCTGCCAGAAGGCGTAATCCTCCCACGCCTGGGGCGCGAAGGTCAGATTCATGCGTTGAGGTTGATGTCGCGCACGACTCCTTTGCCGCTTTCGAGTGCGTGGATGGCTTCGAGCAGCCGTTTGGCGTTAGCAGGACTGCGCATAAGGTAAGCGGTCTCCTCCAGAGCCTCGAAATCCTCCAGCGAGAGCATCACCACCGACTGGTCGCGATTGCGGGTAATGATGACCGGCGTGTGGTCGCTGCAGACCCTGTCCATCGTGGAGGCGAGGTTCTCACGGGCGGCGGTGTAGCTAATGGCGTTCATGCTGGACATGATGCTGTCCAGAAACGGCTTCGTCAAGGTGTGGTTTCTGGAGACGCGGGGCGGCTGTTCGCTTCAGTGACCTTGTGCGGCGGCTGCTCTTTAAGCATCCCACAGAAGTTTTGGTTTTAGACGGGGTGGGGCCGCGGTTCGTCCTGGTTTTGCCACACATTCGCGTGATGGGCGACAGATTTGTTGGTTTTGGCGCGGTTGGGGTGATCGTTTACTGCGGGCTATCAACGGAGGGCGTGAGGGGGCACCGGCGACGGATTGCTCCAAGCAACTTGCCACCCGCGGAGAAACGACGCACTGATGACCGCCCGCTACCCGATGTCATGAATGCCTCCCCTCTCTGTTTTCCGGTCTCAGTGCTCACTGTCATGGCGGTAATGGCATGGAAGCCGGATGGCTGCGCGCAGGACGGGAGGGAGAAGGCGGCATCCGAAAAGGCGGAGGAGAATATTACGAGGCTGCGGGAGCTGGACTTTTCGCCGTTCAACGGAGCCCTCGCGGGACTCGGCGATGCGCGGGTGGCGAAGATCACGGCCCTCGTGATGGAGGGCGGGGTGCCGGAGATGCAAAAAGCGATGGCGGCGGGCGAGTTGACGTCGGAGGAGTTGACGCTGTGTTTTCTGAGCCGGATCAAACGCTATGACGGTATGCTGCGCAGCTATACGGAACTGAATCCCCGCTGCCTTGAGGAAGCGCGGACGGCGGACCGGCTG
>JANNVM010000676.1:0-8208 GCA_031414455.1 Verrucomicrobiota bacterium | reverse complement strand
GTGGAGGACAAAGGCGGCGTGGCGAATGTCAGGGCCGGAGCGTCGCTGGAGGCGAAGGTGACGGGCAAGGTGACGGAGTGAGGGTGACGGGCAAGGTGGCCGCGTGAGGGTGGCGGGCATGGGGATGCAGGTGGCGGCGTTACCCTGGGCCTGCAATCGCCGCGATGGTTTCCAATTGCTCCGGCTGGGCCAATATCATAACTGCCGCCTCCGCAGTTGGCGTTTCCATGATGTAGAACAGCAAAGCTTGAGAGAAGCCATGAATCCGTTAGAGGATGATCACCTCGCGTGTGGCAGGGCTTTTTCCCAGCGGGTGATTTGCCAGGCGAAAAGATAGTCACCGCGTTTGCCAAGGTCGTACCATGAGATGGCCGCCGGGCCTTTGCCGCCGTGGCTGTTGATGATATCCACGAGCCCGGCCTCCGTGGCGGCCTTCACCGGCAGGTGGCGGGCGAGCGGCGTTTCGTCGAGCGACCACAGCTTCCGGGTCGCAAATTCAAAAACCCACAACGGGCGGTTTGTTCCTTCGATGCTCGATGCCTTGCGCCGGGAGGCGTAGAGCGCGGCGCCGTCAAACGACCAGCGGATGTCACCTGTCATGCGGTCTGCTTCTGTGCAGTCAATCCGCTGGAAGCACACCGCCGGCCCGCTCTCGGCCTGCGGCTCCATGAGCAGCCATGCCTCGCGGCTGGCCGGACGTCCCTTTTGATAGAGCACGAAACGGTTGGCCATGGCCGGCCCGGGAAGTCGGAGGAGCGACGGGCGCCGCATCACATTCAGCAATTCCGCCACGCCGAGCAGGCCTACTGCTCCAGCGAGCAGCCAGAAGACGAGACGCGGCATCCACGCGCCTCCCGGGCTGACTTTCGTTTTTGCCTTCTGCTTCGACACGGCGTCCTGTGTGGGGGAATCCCCGTCACTGCGCCAGCGAAGAAAAAGCCGGTCCGGCAGATGGTTGGGCGGGCAAGTTCAGTGCGGATGGAATGCGGAACTTGACGCTGCCTCAACGCTGTGCTCTTAGAGCGGCCATGCTTCGCATTCACCTCAACGCCCTGTGGCACCCGGATGTCTGACTCGCTCCAGAGAGCGCCGGTCGGCGTTCGGGTTTCAGCGAAACAAGGTGAGAGGGTAACATTGTTTGCCCGCTCGCAGCGGGCAGTGCTGGGGAAGGGCTGGAGTTTTGATATTGCGGAGCCGGAAATGACCGGTGCGGAGTTGCTGCTCGGTGCGCTGGCGGCGGATGTGATCGGACTGTTCTTCGATCTGGCCAGGCGGCGGCGCGTGGCCGTGGACGAAGTGGAGGCCACGGTGAAGGCGGAACTCGCTGACCCGCTGGTTCACCTTGGCGTTGTCGGCGCGGAGGGCGAGCCGCGTTACGAATCCTTCTCCCTGCGCGCCTACGCAGGCAGTGCCGCGTCAGCGGCTGTGCTCCAGGAAATCTGGGCAGAGGCCCTGCGCCGTGCGCCGCTGGCCAACACACTGCGTCGCGCCGCGACGCTGGAAACCATTCTCCAAATTTCACCCTAAACTACCACACCAGACATGTATCGTCTCACCTCCGAACAGGAAGCCGTTGTCGCCAAAGCCAGGGCCATCGCCGAAACCACCATCGCGTCGCACGCCGGGGACGTTGATGAGAAGAGCCGTTTCCCCGCCGAGAGTATGAAAGCGCTCGCGGACGCCGGACTCTACGGCCTGCTGGTGCCCGCGGAACTCGGCGGGCTCGGCCAGGGACTGCGCACTCTCGCCGCGGTGATGGATGAAATCGCCCAGCGCTGCGCCTCGACCGCAATGGTCTTCATGATGCACCATTGCGGCGTGAACTGCTATCTGGCCGACCCCGTGAAGTTTGGCGGAGTGTTGCGCGAGTCTGCCGCGGGCAAGCACCTGAGCACTCTGGCATTTTCCGAGAAAGGCAGCCGCAGTCAATTCTGGGCACCGGTTTCCAAAGCGATCGCCGGCGGCGGCGGCGTGAAGTTGAGTGCCGAGAAAAGCTGGGTCACAAGCGCTGGCATCGCCGACGGCATCGTGTCGAGCTGCGGCTCGGAGGCTGGCCCCGGTCCTTCTGTTTATCTTGTTAAGAAAGACGACGCCGGGGTCACCGTCAGCGGCGGCTGGAACAGTCTCGGAATGCGCGGTAATCAAAGTAATCCGGTGACCTACAACAACGTGTCGCTCCATCCTGCGGAGCGCCTTATCGGCGTGGATGGCAAAGGCGACGACATTATGCTCGGCAAGGCTCTGCCCGTCTTCCAGATGTGCCAGGGTGCCATCGGTATTGGACTGGCGGAAGCTGCGTTCGCTGCGGCTCAGAAGCATATCACTGCCCACGGATTCGAACACACCGGCACGAAGCTGATGGATCTTCCCAACCTCCGTGCCAGTCTCGCTGAGATGCGCATGGAGACGGACAAAGCCCGCGCCTATCTCGTCGCCACGCTCGACAAACTGGAGAGTGGCGCGCCGGACGGCATGCTCCACGTCCTCGCCGTTAAAGCAACCTCCAGCGAAGCTGCCGTGCGTGTCAGCGATCTCGCCATGCGTGCCTGCGGCGGCGCGGCTTTCAGCAAACACCTGGGCCTCGAGCGTGTCTTCCGCGACGCCCGTGCGGCCATCGTGATGGCTCCGACGACAGATCACCTGCGGGAGTTCGTCGGGCGGGTGCTCGTGGGCCTGCCGCTTTTTGCCTGATTTTTCCCGGCAACAAACCAAAACACCAACCAGACAAGAACCCATGCAAAAACACAGCCTCATCATCTGCTGCGTGGCGGCGGTCGCCGCGATCCTCGCGACGCCCTCTGCCATTGCGCAGGAAAAGAAATCCAAGCCCGCGAAGAAGCCGGCTGCAGAGGCCCCCGCAGAGAAGAAAAAGCCTGCCGCCGAAAACGGCGCGGCGCATTACGA
The DNA here is from genome assembly GCA_031414455.1 of Verrucomicrobiota bacterium. Taxonomy (GTDB): domain Bacteria; phylum Verrucomicrobiota; class Verrucomicrobiia; order Verrucomicrobiales; family V1-33; genus V1-33. Next base: position 5,304 of record JANNVM010000676.1, on the reverse strand, counting down.
CGCCATCCTCAAGAAGTACGTGGACTCCAAAACCGGCCACATCGCCTATGGCGCGCTCAAAGCCAGCAAAGCCGACATGGCGACGTTCAAGAAGTTCATGGACTGGCAGGCGAAAGCCGATGTGAAAGCGATGTCCCGCGAGGACCAGATCGCTTTTTACATCAACGCCTATAACTCCTGCTGCATCCAGGCGATTCTCGATCACTATCCGGTCCACAGTCCCAACGATGTGCCCGGCTTTTTCGACAAACTGAAATTTAAAGTCGGCGGTGAGGAACTGACGATCAGTGCCATCGAATACGACCGCCTCATCGCGAACTACAAGGACATGCGTGCGCACTTCGCCGTGGTTTGCGCCGACCGCGGCTGTCAGCCGCTCAAGCCCTCTGCATGGACTGGCACCGCGCTCAACGATGACCTTGAGGCCGCCGCAAAGCGGTTCGTGAGCGACAAAAAATACTTCTCCGTGGATAAGGAGAAGGGTGAGGTGAACATCTCGAAAATCTTCGAATGGTACGGTGAGAAATTCACGAAAGACCCGGAGCGTCCGGCGGCGAAGCCGGAGCTGTTCCTCCTGCCGTGGGTTTCCGCAGATGAGAAGGCCCTGCTCGAGTCGGGTAAATACAAACTCAAAATCATCGAGTGGGACTGGGTGCTCAACGAGACCATGAAGAAGTAGCCCTAACCAACCAATACGACTCATTCCATGATCCATAAAAAACTACTCGCACTCTCCGCTGCAGCGTTGACCCCGGCGCTCTATGCCGGCCCATCAGCTGATCCCGTGGTTCCGGCACCCGTGCCACCACCCGCGGCGGAACCTTCCACCGTCTTCGGCACGACGTGGTTCGATGAACTCAAAGCAAAAAAAGATGCTTCCGGCCTGCCGATCACGCTGGGGGCGTGGCACTGGTTCCGCTTTGGCAGTGACGGACCCGGCAGCGACGGCTACGGCATTCCCGGCCTCCGCGGCACCTACTACTGGAGCGTGGATATTGATCCGAAGCTCAAGCTCGACGGTCCGTTTTTTCAGGAGGTTGGCATGCATACGCAGATTCGCCTGCGTGAGGAAGGCACGTTCCGTCCCTTCATTGGCGACCAGGTTTGGCCATGGGAAGCATACGCCTACGCGAAGACCACTGCGGGCACGTTCAAGGCTGGTCAAATCTGGAAACGCTTCGGCCTCGACTGGGACGGCGTCTTCTACGGCAACGTGGCTTACTTCGACGGCTTCAAGCTCGACCCCGACCTCGGCGTCTCATGGGAGCACACCTTCAAGCAGAGTGATTCCTTCAAGGTGGACGCCCTCGCGCAGTTCTACATCCACGAAGACGGCATCAACGGCTCACTGGTCGGGTCGGATGCGGAAAGTTCCTCCCTGCTGCGCGAAGAGAATACGGCGGTGGTCCGCCTGATCCCGACGTGGACATTCGCCGACGGATCCAACCTCGCGCTCGGTTTGTCAGGCTCCCTGGGGCAGATCGAAGCGCAGGGTCCCGGTGTCAGCGACGACGACTACGCGGCATGGGCCGCAGACGTGACTTACACGAGAGGCAACTTCAAAATCTTCGGCGAAGTGGCGCAGAGTCACGGGACCATCAATCCGGCGCGCTACGTCTCCGGCGGCCCCAGCGATAAGATCACAGACTATCTTATCGGGGCGAGCTACAAGACCGGCCCGGTCACCTGGCGCGTGAACTATTCCGTCGGCTACGATGAGAACCCTGACGGCGAACAGGAACTGTTCCTCCCCGGCGTCACCATTGCCCTCACGCCGAATGTGGACCTCTACGCCGAATACGTGAAGTGGACGGTGGACCCGGACAACGGTCCCAAGTCGGACTACGAAGACGGCTACCAGCTTATCCTGAACTGGCGGTTTTAGGTTGCGACCGCTGACAGAAGGGAACCAGAGGCTTAGAGGCTTAGAGGCTTAGACTTTTAGAAGCCAGTTTTCGGGATTCTTTAGCATGGACGTTAGCATCTTTCCAACTTCGACGTTCAGTGCGGCCAGTTCGGCGTGCCTGGTAGCGGTGATGTATTCACAGGCGAGAGCGAAATCGAGAGATGTGTCGGTCTCCGCGCACTCACCGGCGCAGTCGGTCAACTTGGAAATGAAGTGCGCCTCGTATCGTCGCTTGGCCCACGCTTCGCGAAGATTCAAACACACCGATCGCGATGACCTCCGAATCTGAGAAGTTAGTGAGAACTTTTCTTCCGATGGAAATTTCTTCGATATCTCAAATACCGTCATCGCCAGTGCGAACGCCTTCTCATAGACGACCAACTGCTTTGCTGATTTGATTTCCATTTCCCAAAAAACTTCAGACCTTGCTCGAAGCAACCCCAATTCCAGGCTCTAAATCTCTAAATCTCTAACTCTCTAAACCTCTACCCATGAAACCAGTCACCGTCGGCGCCGTCCTCTACGATCCCAAAGTCTCCATCATCTGGGACATCATCCGTGAGTTCTTTGAATCCAACGGCTGCCCGATGGATGTGAAACTCTACAAAGACTACGACCTGCAAAACGAAGCGCTGCTGGCAGGCGAGATCGACATCGCGTGGAACTCGCCGCTTGCCTGGGTGGACGTGCAGCGCCGCAGCGGAGGGACGTGCCGGGCGATCGCCATGCGCGATACCGACCGGGACCGGGTTTCGCACATCATTGCGGCGAATGAGGTCACCAGCCTGGAACAACTGCGGGGCAAGACCATTGCGTTTGGCGCAGAGGATTCGCCTCAGGCCCGGCTCATTCCCCAGGGATTGCTGCTGCGGCACGGCATGGAGGATGGCAAAGACTACACGGCGCGGCGTTTCGATCTGCTCGTGGGCCTGCACGGCGATCACATTGGCGGCGAGAAGGAGGCGTTTCTCTGTCTCAAGCGCGGAGAAGCGCAGGCCAGCGCGCTCATTGACCTGAACTGGCAGGCATGGACGAAGGACGGCACCATTGATCCCGCCAAATTCCACATCATCGGCACCACCGACCGCTTCGATCACTGCGTTTTTGCTGTCCGCTCTGACTTTCCGGCGGCAGTGGAACAGCATTGGCTGAACGTTCTTTATTCCATGAGCTACGACAATCCCAAACACCGCGAGATGATGGACATGGAAGGATTGAAAAAATGGGAGCCGGGCCGCACGTCAGGATTCAGCGCGCTCAATGAAGCCACAGACCGGCTGGAATTCTTCGCATAAACTTAAACTTTTTCGCCGGCCTGCGGAAGCCGGCGGAGTCACTTCCTTCCGCATCGCATCGCCAAACCAAACCACATGACGCACACCACTCTGATCCTCACCGTCGCCGCCGTTCTCAGTGCCGGCATCACCTATAACGCCATCGCCGCCGAAAAAGCCGAAAAGTCCATCAAGGAAGTGATGAAGACCCAAATGAAAGGCGACACTGCACCCATCAAGAAAGCCACGAAAGGTGAACTCTCCAAAGAGGACGTCGCCAAACTCCTCGCTGATGTGAAGACGCTTGCCGCCAGCAAGCCGCCGAAAGGTGATGAAGCCTCGTGGAAGGAGAAGTGCTCTGCTCTCGTCTCCGCCTGTGAGAAACTGGAGAAGGGCGAAGCCGGTGCCGGCGATGCGGTGAAAGCCGCCGCCAACTGCAAAGCCTGCCACGACGTTCACAAGGGCAAATAACATTTTACAGGACAGCCGCCGGCCCACACCATGAATTCCGCAAATGCTTACTTTGATGGCGGCGAGACCGGCTGCGGTGAGTTGCTGCTCGACCTGTTCCTTTTTGCCAAACGGCAGCCGCCCGGCACTGTTGTCGAGGTCCGCGCGCTCGACCCTGGCGCACCGCTGGAAATCCCGGCCTGGTGCCGCCTCACCGGCCACGAATTCCTGAACGCCGCCCATCCGCTCTATCTCGTCCGCACCGCGCCAAAATCATAAATCATAAATCATAAATCCATGAGCACCTTCTGCGTTACCCTCAATCACTGCAAACAAGACCCTGACAAAGCGACCGTCGCCTTCGTCGTCGCCACCGCCGCACTCGGCAGCGGCAAGAACACGATGGTGTTCCTAAGCACCGACGGCGTTTGGGCCGGGGTGAAGGACGAAGCCGCCAAAGTGAACGAAGGCGGACCGTTCAAGCCGCTCACGGAACTCATCGGCAACTTTCTCGCCGCCGGAGGCCGCATCGTAGCCTGCGCTCCGTGCTGCAAAAAGCGCGACATCGAACAGTCTTCGCTCTTCGATGGCATCGAAATCGCCGGTGGTGCGGTGCTCGTCGAGTGGCTGAGCAACGGCTCGCCAAACGTGAGCTACTAATAAGAACCAAAGAACCAAATTCCCAAAGACCCAAAGAGAAGAACCGAAGAACCGAATTCCCAAAGACCCGAAGAACTGACGACTCGAATTCCCAACGATCTTAATGGTGTGAGTGAATCCAGCGAGAAAAACGAACCTCCTTACGACCTTGAGGAGCGGACGGCGCTGTTTGGGGAGGCGGTGGTGCGGTTCTGCAGGAAGCTGCCGCGAAATCCCGTGAACGATCGGTTGAGTGGTCAGCTTGCCGGGGCCGGGACTTCGGTCGGAGCCAACTATTGCGAGGCGGATGAAGGCGTGTCGAAAAAGGATAGTCGGAACGGCATCGGCACCTGTCGCAAGGAAGCCAAAGAGGCGCGATTCTTTCTCCGCATGGTCGCGGCCTCGGAACCTGACAAGGCGGAGGAAGCCCGCCCGCTCTACAAAGAGGCCACGGAACTGCACCGAATCATGTGCGCCATTTACAGGAAACTGTCCGAATGATGGAAAAAGAGCCCGAAAGACCCAAAGAGCCCGAAAGGCCCAAAGAACCAAATTCCCAAGAACCGAAAACTCGAACGGACGATTCCGAGCCTTCGGGTCTTGTTTCGAGTCGTGGGAATTCGGCCCCTTCGGGTCTTGGGACTTTGGATCCTTCGGGTCTTGGGAATTCGGGCCCTTTGGGTCTTGGGAATTCGGGTCTTGGGAATCCCCTTCCTTCGGGTCTTGGGAATTCCCCCCCTTCGGGTCTTTCCCCTCTGGGGGTCTTCTTTGACGGCGGCGATCTCGACTGCGGTTCCGGCCTGATCCTTTTGATCCGGCAGAACATAGAGCGGGTGCCGCCGGGCGGGGTGCTGGAAATCCGCAGCGCCGAGCCCACCGTTAGTGTCGAGCTGCCTCCGTGGTGTCGCATGACCGGCCACGAGTATCTGAGCCATACGGAGGAGGTGCCCGGCCGCTGGCGGCACTTTGTCAGGCGCGGAGCGGATGTGGCTGGTCAGTCGGTGGCGCTGGAGAATGACAAGCGACAGGCACGCG
>JANNVM010000675.1:0-2284 GCA_031414455.1 Verrucomicrobiota bacterium | reverse complement strand
GGTCGTGATGCTCGCCCTCGGCGGCTCGCTCGTCCTTGCGCTGACGTTGATGCCCGTGCTGTGCTCGTTCCTGCTCAGCGGCGACATCCGCGAGCGCGACAACTGGCTCGTCGCGCTCACCAAGCGCATCTACACGCCGCTGCTCGAATTCGGCCTCCGCTTCCGCTGGCTCGTGGTGGTGCCGATGTTCGCGCTGTTTGGATTTTCGCTGTTTGTGTTTTCGCGGCTCGGCTCGGAGTTCATCCCGCAGCTCGACGAGGGCGACTTCGCCTTTCAGCTCATCCGCAGCAGCAGCGCGGGGCTGACATCGTCGCTCGATTTGCAAAAGCAGAGTGAGGCCGTGTTGCGACGCGAGTTCCCGGAAGTGAAGGAGGTCTTCTCGCGCATCGGCACCGCCGAAGTCGCCACCGACCCGATGAACCCAAACGTGAGCGACACCTACATCATGCTGAAGCCGCGCGAGCAGTGGCGCCGCAGCATCACGAAAGAGCAGCTCGGCGCGCTCATGCGCAAGGCGCTGCTCGACCAGGTGCCGGGGCAAAACGTGCCCGTCACGCAGCCGATTCAATTGCGCTTCAATGAAATCATGGCGGGCGCAAAGGCCGACCTCGTCTGCAAGATTTTCGGCGACACCTACGATGAGATGGAACGCCTCGCGGGCGAAGTGCGCGAAGTGCTCGTGCGCATCCCCGGCGGCACCGAGACGGAGTTCGACAGCATCGGCAAGAACCCGATGGTCGAAATCCAGCCCGACCGGGACGCGCTGCGGAAATTCAACGTCCACGCCGACGACCTCAACCGCCTCGTGGAAACCGCGCTCGCGGGCAAGGAAGTCGGCACGCTCATCGAGGGCAACCGCCGCACGCCCATCGTCGTCCGGCTCGCCGAGGAACGGCGCAACGACCTCGCCGCGATGGAGCGCCTGCCGCTGCGCACCGAGGCGGGCGGCCTGCTCGCGCTCGGCCAAATCGCGAAGGTGAAGCTCGTGGATCAACCCGTGCAAATCGCTCGCGAGGACACGCAGCGCCGCGTGAGCATCCTCATCAACGTGCGCGGACGCGACACCGCCAGCTTCGTCGCCGAGGCCACGCGGGCGCTGCACGAGAAGGTGAAATTTCCCGACGGCTACTACTTCGAGTTCGGCGGGCAGTTTCAAAACCTCGTCGAGGCGAAACAGCGCCTCACCATCGTCGTCCCGCTCGCGCTCGCCCTCATCTTCGTGCTGATCTTTCTCAGCTTCGGTTCGCTGCGGCAGGCGGCACTCATTTTCCTCTGCGTGCCGCTCGCCGTCACGGGCGGCATCTTTGCGCTGTGGGTGCGCGGGATGCCGTTCACGATTTCCGCCGCCGTCGGCTTCATCGCGCTGAGCGGCATCGCCGTGCTCAACGGCATCATGCTCATCAGCTTTATCAATCAGCTCCGCGAGCAGGGCCGCGGCCTGCGCGATGCCGTCGTCGAAGGCACGCTCACGCGCCTTCGCCCGAAGCTCATGACCGCGCTCGTCGCCTCGCTCGGCTTCGTCCCGATGGCCATCGCGACCGGCGCGGGCGCGGAAGTCCAGCGCCCGCTCGCGACCGTCGTCATCGGCGGAATCGTCACCTCTACTTTCCTCACGCTGCTCGTCGTCCCGGTGCTCTACGAATGGCTTGAGCGGAAAAACAAAACAACAAACCAAACCAACACAGCCGCACCGGAACTCGTCACCACATGAAAACACTGCTCCAAGTCCTCACCGTCCTCGCCCTCGCCGTCGCCCCCGCGCTGGCGGATGCAAAAGTCAAAGCCGGCCCGCGCAAAGGCCGCATCCTCGAACTCGAAGGCCAGAACGCCGAGTTCTTCGTCGAGAAAGACCGCACCATCAGCATCGCGTTCTACGACGCCGCCGGAAAGAAACAGCCCGTAGCCGCGCAGGTCTTCGCCGCCACCGCCGAAGCACCCGGCGCGAAGACCAAGCTGGAGTTTGAAAAGAAGGGCGCCCTGCTCGTCTCGAAAGCGCCGCTGCCCGCGGGTGAAGGCTATCAAGTCGTCGTCCAGGCGAAGACCACCGCCGACGCGAAGCCGAAGAACTTCCGCATCAAGCTCGAAACGCACATCTGCAAAGGCTGCTCGAACGCCGAATACGCCTGCACCTGCGACGAGTAGGTGGCTAGTGTATTGTCAATTGTAGCGCGATGGTTAAAAGTGAAAGAATTAGCGGGTACTAATATTATCTCTGTATAAATGGGCGTGATGCCAAAGAAAAAGCATCACATCCGACTCAGTGGCGAGGAACGCGGGCAACTCG
>JANNVM010000674.1:0-2440 GCA_031414455.1 Verrucomicrobiota bacterium | reverse complement strand
GCCATTCTGCGGCGCCGGGCTTACGACGAGATTGCAGGGCGGGGCGACACCGCCGACGACAAGTTCTGCGGTGTTGTTGGCATCGGTGACTTCGGTGCGCGTGGCTGGTGGCAGCACGACGGCGAAAAAGCGCTGCTGCCCGCCGGTGGGAAACGCGGCCACCACCGGAATGGTGGCGATCTCCCCGAACGCGAGCACGGCGTTGCTGGAGCCGCTGCCAATCAGCGCGCCCGTTGGCGAGTCGCGCCGGATTTCCACGCGCAGTGGATCAGCAGCACCACCGGCATTGATGAGGCCGCGGTTCGTCACGCGCACAGTCCAGGTGACGGAGGCGTTAGTCAGGGGATGGGGATTGGAGACGGTGAAATCGCCGCGGAGAATCGCCGGGTCCGGCATGCTGTCTTCGATGGTTTCATTCACGAAGTAAGTTGACGCGCCATCCGTGTCGCCCTTCACCCAGAACATTTTGCCGCAGTAACCGTTGCGGGCGCGATCGTAGGCGATTTGCCAGTTCAACTGACCGTCGTCAGTGTAGTAATCCGCGCGCCATGTGATGGCAGTCCCGCTGGCCGGTAGCGTTGCCGTGGCCATGCCCACGTCGCCCGTGGTATGCACCGGCGCATCGCTGCCCGGGCCGGTGCCGGCCTGACCAAAACGGCGGAAGACCACGATGGCGCGGTTGCCGGTATCTATCCGCAGCGTTGGCCGCTCTCCTGCCACGGGGTAATTGAAAATGCCGGTGGAGCGCCGCAGTTCCGCCGCGCCCCATGTGCCTGACGAGCGGCGGGCGAACCACAACCGGCTCTGATTTCCGCCGCCGCCGGTGAGAGCGGTCGGGCTCTCCAGTTTGTTCACGCCGGGCACGAGGAACGCCACGCAGGGCTGGTGCGCGTTGTCGAAATCAAGGCTGGGCGAATAAGCCCCCGTGGAGATGCCGGTAATCTGCTGCGGCGTGCTCCATGCCGTTGCCCCTGACTTGTGGCTGTACCAGAGCGACTGATTCATGTGGTTAACCGTTTGGGTTTCGGTGTCGGCAAAGGCATCGGGATCACGCAGCCATGCCACGCCGGGATTGCCCTGCGCGTCGTAGCGCACCGTGGCCTGATAATCCACGCCGGCGGAACCCGGCGCGACGTTCACCGGCGCGGTCCAGGTGCTGCCGGAGAATGTGGAGGCCACGAGGATCATCGGCACCGTCGGCTCAACGTTCGGATTCGGCTGATTCAGCCGCTGCCAAACACAGGTCGCCTGACCCGCGCCATTGCTGGCCAGCACCGGGCGGATGTCCCACACGCTGTCATTGGTGATGAAAAGCGGCGCGCTCCACACGCCGTTCTGGTAAATGCTCCAATGCAGTTCAAGGCCGGTGGAAAGTGCCGGATCCTGACCTTCCGGCGGCGGCGCGGGCGTGGATTTCGGATGGGTCCACACGCACAGCGCGCGGTTTGCATCGAGCCATGCCACCGCAGGATTTTCCGCGAGGCTGCCACCGGTGGTGATCAGACTAACCGGTCCCCATGTGCCACTGGTATTGCCTTTGCGATAGTAGAGCAGGCCTGCTCCCTCGCTGCCGGCCATGTCTGCGTCGCCCGTCCAGACTGCCATCGCTTCGCAGGAGGCATTCGCGGCGATGGCCGGCGTGATGATGGGAGACTCGATGGTGCCATAGACATTCGGCGCATTGCGGGCAGCCGCGCCGGCCGGGCAGTTGCCCCATGTTTTCTCCGCGAGGTTTTTGCTGCCATTGAAGAGCGTGAACCCAAAGCACCGGACGTAGTAGTTCAGAACGGCGTTCAACTTGATGCAGCCATCGCCAAATCCACCGGCCAGCGGATCGAAGTCCAGATTCACCGGGATGGAGAAATCCAACTGCGGCCTGATCTCGGCCCCCCCGCTGCAGACGGCGGCATCCAATTGCATACGGATGGGTGTGGCCAGCGTGACGTGTGGCGTGAGCGTCAAGCCGCCGCGCAGGTTCGCGGCGATGCGGCCTTGCACATCCACGCGTCCGCCGATGCAGGCGAACGCTCCGGCGCTGATGCCGACGCACTTTTTGCACCCGACAAAGCACAATTTGATGCACTGCCGCTTGTCAATACTGAGGCCGGGAATACCCCAACATTCGTTGTAAAGCTCGATGGTGCGAACCGGCGTGCGATAGGTCAATCCGAGCAGACCCGACGGCGGCGTCGGATAACTTTGGAAGGCGATCGATTCATCCAGAATGTCCAATCCTAACAGTTTAATTTGCGCCTGCGCTGTGGCCGCCGCAGTGTAGCTGCCGGCGGTGCTGAAGGTCTCATTCACCGGATAGCCGAATGAGATACTGTTCGCCAACTGCACCAGTCCGAGATCAATATTCTCACTCCACGCCACCGCGCTGGCCGGCACCGTGCCGCTGAATCTGTAGTTAATGCTGTTGGTTCCAGCATCCGGCGCC
>JANNVM010000673.1:0-2036 GCA_031414455.1 Verrucomicrobiota bacterium | reverse complement strand
GATGGGAAGAGAAGCGACGAGTGGTCGTTGCCAGCGAGCGCGAAATCACAGAGCAAAATGCCCTGTTCGACGCCGCGCTGGCCAGTGCCATCAGGGCCAGGCAACTACTACTGGACAATCCTCCTGCGGATCTCACTGAATACCGCGAGACCGATCCCCGCACCACCTTCAAAGAACTTTCCTTCCAGCGCGCGCACTGAGCGGCTTCTAATCCTCTATATCTCTCTCTAATTCTCTATGACCTCTACTTTCCAAGTTACCCAGGTCGGCTCATGGCCGCGTTCTGAAAAACTCCTCGCCGCGCTGCGCGAGAAACGCATGGGGCGCATAAGCGGAGCAGAATTTGATGCCGTCGCCGATGATGAAGTGCGGCGCTGTGTCGCGATTCAGGAGGAGGCGGGCGTGGACATCGTGGTGGACGGCGAACTGCGGCGGGACAATTTCTATTCGTTCATCACTGACAAAGTGGACGGCACGCGGCTGATGTCCCTGGCGGAAATGCTCGACACGGTGGAGGACAAGGCGGCGTTCGAGGAGATGCTGCAGACACTCGACGCGCCGGCGTTCGCGATCCGGAATCCGACGTGTGTGGGTAAACTGAAACGCCGGGAGCCGCTGGCGGCGGACGAGTTTCGCTTCACGCGCTCGCTGACAGACAAGCCGGTGAAGGTGACGCTGCCAGGACCGTATCTATTGACGCGGGCCATGTGGGTGACGGCGCATTCGCAGTCAGCCTACGGCGACAAGCCGGTCATGGCGGAGGACGTCATTGCCATTCTCCGCGAGGAACTCGAGGAACTGGTGCAGTCCGGCGCGAACTTTGTGCAGTTTGATGAGCCGGTGCTCACGGAGATCGTCCATGCCAGCGACGCCAAGCGCCGCACCTTCATGTGAGCGACTCTAGCAACCCGCCGTGATGCGGGCGCCGAACTCTCCTACGCCGCGGAACTCTACAACCGCGTCACTGATGGCTTTGAAAACCGGCTGCGTCTCGGGCTGCACGTCTGCCGCGGCAACTGGTCGAAGCGTGAGGACGTGATGATCACAGGCGACTACCAGCCGCTGGTCGGCTGCTTCCGGGATATGCATGTTCGCCAGCTCGTGCTGGAATACTGCACGCCGCGCGCCGGCGAACTCGCGGTGATAGGGCGCGCGCTCGCCGACCGGGAGATCGGTCTCGGTGTGGTGAATCCGCGCACGGACGAAGCGGAGTCGCCGGAAAGCATCGTGGCCCGCGCGGAGGAGGCGCTGGAGTTCTGGAAGCCGGAGCAGATCTTCCTCAATCCCGACTGCGGATTTGGCTGCTTTGCCAACCGCTGCGTGAATGAGGAGGGCGTCGCTGCTGCCAAGCTCCGCAGCATGGTGGAAGCGGCCCGGCGCTTGCGCGGTTAGAGCGAATGCCAAAAGTCATTTCCGGCATGGACCGTAACGCAGCCGTCCCGGCTGCCGTGTGGGCAGGGCCTCCGGCCTGCCCTCGTGGGGGTGCGTTCGAGGCAGGCGGGACGCACTGCGCCACGGCAGGCCGGAGGCCTGCGTTACAGTCCCGCCACCCGTTCGGAAACTACTTTTGGCAATCAGTCTAACGGTCGGCGTGTTCCGCATGGTTACGGACCCGCTGCTGCCGGATCCCCGGCGATGCGGTAAAATCGCCGCGCCACACCCTGCGTGTCGGGATCCACAAAATGGAGGGCGTCGTCTATCGAAGCGGCTTCGTGAACCGTTTCCCAGACTTTGAAATCGGCCGTGGCATCAATACGATAGCCTGGTGACACGGCGGCGGGAGCGCGGAAGCAGAGATGGAACAGCCCGTTGCCAAGCGGCGAGCAAATCTCGCCTCCATGGTGCGGCAGCCACGTGCGGTCGGCGATGATGGCGATGGCGCGGCGTCGCAGGCCCACGTGATAACGCTCCGGGCCGTCGTCGAACTGCGGCTCGACCTGGAGGATCACCGTTTCGCGCCCTTCCGCCAGATTGTCAGCGAGCGGACTGAAGGCGACCGCGGTGTTGGCCTGGCCGGCGGCGAACGTCGCCGTGCC
>JANNVM010000672.1:0-10003 GCA_031414455.1 Verrucomicrobiota bacterium | reverse complement strand
CACCGAACGGGCCGCCCCCGGGGATGGGACCCCGCGGCGGCGCGGTGTCGTTTATCAGAGGTAGCTCAGGTGGCTCACCATTAGGTCAATTTCTGTCCGCACGTGGTCCTTCGCCTGGCCTGCTTTCATCCAGTCCGGCGGGCCGGCGAGTCCGTCCACTTTGGCGCGGACTTCGCCTCCGAGTTTGGCGGCGGCTCCGTCGTAGTCTCCGGCAATGACCTTGGCTTTGACGGCGCGCACCTGATTGGCCAGGGCGTTGCGGTGACCCGATTGAGCATTGGCATTCTTCGCATCGAAGTTGCCCAGCGCGGTCGCCTCAATGTAGGCGATCAGCGCGCAGAGGCGGTCTTCGATGAAGTTGGCAGGCACACCCGGCGCGGCCGGCGTCGGATCGGTGCCGTCGAGAATGCCATCGTCGTCGGTGTCGGCATCCAGCGGATCGGCCCCAGCGGCAACTTCGGCGCCGTCGCTGAGTCCGTCGTCGTCGCTGTCGGCGTCGAGCGGGTTGTAGCCGTGGGTGACTTCCGTGCCGTCGAGCAGACCATCGTTGTCGCTGTCACTGTCGAGCGGGTTGGTGCCGGCGGCGGTTTCGGCGCCGTCGTTGAGGCCGTCATCGTCACTGTCGCTGTCGAGCGGGTTGGTGCCCGCGGCGGCTTCCTGCACGTCGGTGCTGCCGTCGTTGTCGTCGTCGGGGTCGGCGTTGTTGCCGGTGCCGTCGTTGTCGCTGTCCGTGCTTTCCGCGGGATTCAGCAGGAAGGCGTCGCTGGTGTCAGGCGTGCCGTCGTTGTCGTCGTCGAGGTCGGCGTTGTTGCCGGTGCCGTCGTTGTCGCTGTCCACGCTTTCGGTGCCGTTGAGCGGGAAGGCATCCTGCGCGTCGCCGGTGCCGTCGTTGTCCGAGTCGGTATCGAGCGGATTGATTCCGGCGGCGGTTTCTGCGGAATCCGTCAGGCCATCGCCATCGCTGTCGCTGTTCGGATCAAGCGAATCAGCGTCGAAGGCATCACCCACGCCGTCGTTGTCGTCGTCCGTCTCCGTGTTGTTGCCAATGCCGTCGCCGTCGGTGTCCACGCTCTCGAACGGATTGAGCGGGAAAGCGTCGGCCGTGTCGGCCACGCCGTCGCCGTCGTCGTCGGTGTCGGTGTTGTTGCCGACCATATCGCCGTCGGTGTCCACGCTTTCGGCGGCATTGAGCGGGAAGGCATCCTGCGCATCCGCCACGCCGTCGCCGTCATCGTCGGTGTCGGTGTTGTTGCCGACCATATCGCCGTCGGTGTCCACGCTTTCGCCGGCGTTGAGCGGGAAGGCGTCGGTCGCATCCAGCACACCGTCATTGTCGTCATCGGTGTCGGCATTGTTGCCGGTGCCGTCGTGGTCGGTGTCCACGCTTTCCAAGTGATCGAGAGGGAACGCATCCACACCGTCCGGGCTTCCGTCTCCATCGGTATCGGCAAGCAGCGGATTGGTGCCGCCGGTGGTTTCCGCGAGATCGAAAATGCCGTCGCCATCGCTGTCGCTGTTCGGATTGAGGGGATTGACGTCCTGCGCATCGAGCACACCGTCGTTGTCGTCGTCGGGGTCGCACTCGTCGCCGAGGAGGTCTCCGTCGTAGTCCAGTTGGCCCGCATTGGGGATGCCAGGACAACAATCTTCGGTGTTGGGAATACCGTCGCCATCGGTGTCGAGCGGAACGGCGTTGCCGGTGATGGGGAAGTCGAACGGATTTTCGTTCGCGTCGTTGTCCACGATGTGGAGAGTGGCACCGCGTACGCCGAGGGCTCCGGGGGTGAAGATTACCGAGAACGTTGCGGTGCTGCCGGGTGCGACCGAGGCGGGCACTCCGCTGGCCGCGAAGTCAGTCGGGTGCGTGCCGGCGAAGGTGACGCCGCTGATGGTCAGGGCGGCGGTGCCCGCGTTACGGATGGTGAATTGGCGTTGAGCGGACTGGGTCAGTTGGACGTTGCCGAAATCCACGGCGCCCGCCTGGCCGTCGGTCAGTTCCGGTGAGGTCGTATCCGGGCCATTGTAAACGGCAATCTCGGGGACAGCGTTCTGCGCGTCAACAATAGCCTGGACTTGCGATGCTGTGAGCGCGCAGGGCCATATCGTGGCCTCGTCAATGATGCCGTCGAGAAAGTTGGCTTTCCCGTAAGAGTAGTCAGCTCCGAGAAGCATGGGACTCGCGTCGTACAGGATCGGCGATCTTCCGGCATTGAGAGTGGCGACCAGTGCCCCATTGAGATATCCGCGCACCGTGGCTCCATCCCAGGTCATGGCCACATGGACAAACTCTCCGGATGGCACCGAAGGCGACGCCGGTGTCTGCCAGACCGTCTTGTCCTGGTAGTCCCCTGCAGCCACGCCGAACATCAATCTTCCCTGCGAGACCGCAATCTGAAAGGAGTCGGAGTTGTACGAAAATGGCTTCGCAATGATGTGCTGGAGCGGCACATTCGCCGCGTTATCCATCTTCACCCAGGCTTCGAGCGTGAACGTCTGGAGCCTGAGACTCGGCGAATCGGGGATCTCGACATGGTCATTGACCCCATCGAGACTGAAACCCTGGCCGACCTTGGCAGGTGCGAACGCTGCCCCGTCGATCAGGGTACCATGGTTGGCCCCCCGAACGTCTACAGGACTGGCTTCTGCAGGCCAGGAACTCGTCGCCGTTTCTGCTCCGCCAACGCCGAGCGTGTGGCTCGCGTCCCAGATCATGAGTCCGTTGTTCGGCTGGTAGACCAGCGTGCCTGTGGGCGAGACGGCTATCCCCGGGGTGGATTCTCCGCCCCAGTACGAAGTGCCGAGCGTTGTCGGTGTCGCCGGGTTGGAGATGTCCACCAAGTGAAGAAACTGGTACCAGCTTCCGAAATTGATCTGCCCGCCCACATACAAGGTGCTGCCAGAAATGGTCACGTTGGAAACCCCCTCCCAGAATGGGCCGAAGGACCTGACGAAAGTCGGCGCCATCGGGTTCGATATGTCGAGCACTTGAACGTCGCCATCGGCCACGTAGGCCAAAGACCCCTGAAGAGCCAGACTCCTAGCAAATCCTGGTGTGTCGTACGTGCCGAGCAGCACCGGGCTGGCCGGATTCGACACGTTGTACATCCGAAGACCCTGCCGACCGGCAGTCACGTAGAGCACATTGTCACGAACAACACACATTTGGGGATTGTTTGGCTCGGCGTTGAAGAAGATTGTGGAGACGTGTACAGGGCTCGTCGGGGTTGACACGTTCCACACGCGGAGCTCAGTGTATGTGATCTGATAGAGGAAATTGCCTGAGATAGTTACATATGTGGAGTGATACGGATAGTTGGTGCTGCCGTAGATATACCCGCCTTCGTTGGGAATTGGGTTGGCCGGGTTCGAGACATCCACGCGCAAAAGGCCGCGGTTGCCCGCCAGCCACACGTAGTTGCCCTGGACGGCGAGCGAGTAACTATTGAAGCCGAGGCCAGCCAACCCGGACGTCGAGCCGAGGACCAGGGGGTGCGCCGGATCCTGCACGTCGAGCACCGAGAGAGCCTGGTAGAACGCAGCCACGTACAGGGTGGAGCCTGATCCTGATAGAGAGGCTTGATAGGGATAGCCCAATCCGCCGGTTGTCGTCCCGACCTGCCTCGGAGCGCACTGCGCCGACGCCGATTCGATGAGGCCCACCGGCAGGAGGACGCCGAGGAGGAAGATCAGCGATTTGAAGCGAGGGTTTACGCGGGGTTTCGCTCGTAAGGTTCCGGTCTTCGAGCCGAAGTCCGGGCCTGGTGTTTCTTTCATTGCTTGTGTCATATTATTTTTCCTTTCTGAGTGCTGAGTTCTGAGTTTGTTGTGCGACTGGCGGCGTCCAGCCCGGCGGGACTGAATTTCGGTTCGTCGGCGGCTTGTTTTCGGTCGGAATTGCGGAGGAATGAGAGGCCTCCACTTGGTAAGCAGGGTTTTTCCGGACGAATATGCCTGGAAATCTGAAAATAATTTTGGGGAGGCGGCGGAAAGCGGGTGGCCCGCCGCCGAGGCGGCCTTTAGAAACCTGGTAGTCCCATTTTCAGCGGGCCGGCGTCTCAGCGCCGGGCGGCGCGGAGCTGGCGTGGACGACAGAGAAAGCTCCCGCGGCGGGAGCCATCATGGAGAGACTTCGACCGCAGAAATAGCGTCGCGGATTGGCTCTCGCCGCGGATGCCTGACGTGACGGTCGCGCTGGCTCCGCACCGCCTCCGCCCGCGGAATAATGGGACAGGCGGGAGCCTGTCCCTACCTGGTTTTGAAAGACCTGCGACCATGCCCGCCGCTCCAGAGGCGGCTGCGGGCCTAACTTTCCGCCGCCGCCTCCAGGAGCGCGAGTGCTGCGGACAGGCTGATGGCTTCCACCTCCTGGCCGAGCGGGATCGTTTCGCTGCCGGGATAAATGACCAGCTTGCGCTCCGGGCGCAGTTCTTTGCAGCCTTCGTGGAAGCCGCGGGCGGGTGCCGGATTGAGGCTGCGTTTGCACTCGAGCGCCCAGCGGCGGCCGCGCGGGAGTTCCAGCACCAGATCGATTTCCGCGCCCGCGGCGGTGCGGTAATAACTGGAGATCGTGCCGGAAGGGGCCGCGGCCAGGAGCGACTCGATCACCCAGCCTTCCCAACTCATGCCGGCCACCGGATGCGAGAGAACATGATCCAGCGTGGTCAGGCCGAGCAGGGCGTGGATGAGTCCGCTGTCGCGCACATAGACTTTGGGCGTCCGCACAAGGCGTTTGGTGGTGTTCGCCGCCCACGGTGTGAGGCGGCGCACGAGCATGAGATCGCAGAGCAGATCGATGTAGCGTCCCACGGTCTGACCACTCAGGCCGAGGGCCGCGGCCAGCCTCGCGCCGCTGGCAATGCCGCCCTGTTCATAGGCCAGCATCGTCCACAGGCGACGCAGAGTTTCCGCCGGCACGCGGGGGCCAAGTTGAGGGATGTCCCGCTCCAGATAAGTGCGGATGAAGGCCTGCCGCCATTCAAGGGAAGCCGCGTCGCTCTCCGCCAGCAGGCTCGGGGGAAATCCGCCGCGCAGCCACAGCCGGTCCGCGGATTCCGCTCCCGTTTCCGTCAGTTGAAGCGGTCCCAGTTCCACATAAGCAATCCGGCCCGCAAGGCTCTCCGCCGACTGCTGCAGCAAGTCCATCGCTGCCGATCCGAGCAGCAGAAACCGCCCGGTAGCCCGTCCCTCGCGCCGGCCCTTGTCGATGATTCCCCGCAACACGGCGAACAAGTCAGGCGCGCGCTGGATTTCGTCGAGGATCAGCAGCTTGTCCTCGTGCATGGCAAGGAACAACTCCGGCTCGGTCAGCTTCGCGAGGTCCGCCGGGGATTCGAGATCAAGGTACATGGATGGCCGGCCGCGGGCCAGTTCCAGCGCCAGGGTCGTCTTCCCCGCCTGCCGCGGTCCCAACAGCGCCACCGCCGGATGCCGGTTCAGCAGTCCGATAAGGTGAGCGGATAGTTTGCGGGGATACATACCCTGCAATTCTTCCATTGAATGGATGAATTGCAAGGTTTGAAGCGGGTTCCCTCGGCCTACGGCCCGGGATCATAGACGTCCACTTTTTGCAGGGCGCGGAAGCGTTCGTCGAATCCGCTCACAAGGAGAAGCTTTCCGTTTTTGAGGAGAGTCGCGGTGTGCATGTAACGGGGGGTGGGGAGATCCGGCGACGGGTACCATGTGTCCATGGCGGGATCGTAGAGGACGGCGGAGTTCGCCGGGACGCCCGCGAAGACGGGCTCGCCGGCGACGTAGTTGGGATTCATCCCGCCGCCGGCGACGAGCACTTTGCCGTTGGGCAGCAGAGTGACCGAAGGGTAGAGGTGCCGGCCCGGCAAAGGAGCAGCGGATTTCCAAGTGCCGGTGAGCGGATCGTAGCGATCGCATTCGAGGGACGGCCCCCCGTTGTGGGGGTATCCGCCGACGATGAGCAGTTCGCCGCCCGGCAGTGCGATGGCGGAAGCCCCGCTGCGGGGAACGATGAGGGAAGCGGTGGCGGTCCATGCGCCGCTCTTCGGATCGTAGAGTTCACAACTGCCGAGAAAGGTGCCGCCTGCATCCTGGCCGCCGGCGGCGAGGACTTTTCCACTGGCGAGCAAGGCCCACGCGGCGGCGTAACGCGGAGTAATCAGCGCGCCGGTGGCGGACCATGTGCCGGTGGCGGGATCGTAGAGTTCGCAACCTGCGGGCGCGCTCCTGCTGACAAATCCTCCGGCGGCGAGCACTTTGCCATCCGTCAGGGCGATGAAGACACCGCCGTCGTGAGGCGTCGTCATGGCACCGGTGGCACTCCATATTCCGCCAGCGGGATCGTAGCGTTCGCAACTCTGCAACGGAACGGCACCGCGACCCATTCCTCCTGCGAGGAGCACCGTGCCGTCCGGGAGTCTTGTCAGCGCGGCGTGTGTCCGCGGACGGCGCAGGGGGGAGGCGGGGCTCCAGACGGCTTTGTCAGGATCGTAGAGCAGGCAGTCGGACCGCGGTGTGCCACTGGTGCCTTTCACGCCGGCGACGAGCACTTTCCCGTCCGGCAACAGGATTGCTGCGTGGTGACTGAATGGAAAAGGCAGATCGCCGGTCGCGGCGGGCGGGGCGTCCGGCTTTCCCGCCTCATCGGTCTCCCAAACTTCAAGGGTGCCGCGGGGAGAACTGTGGAGGAGCGCGCGGTCCTGACCGTTTTGGCCGCGGGCGACCTGGATCCAGTTCGCCGGCGCGTCGAGATGAAATGAGAGGCGCTCCCGCCGGGGGGATTCGCCGGGTTCCGGCTGCGCGGGGAAAATCTTCAGCGTGTCGTCGCCGCTGGTGGCGATGAGGGTGCCATCGTTGCTAACGGCCAGTGCGGTGACAGCGCTGCGGTGCGCGGGCCAGCCCAGCGCGGGCATTTCCTGCCATGTGGCGGTGTCCCAGACGCGGATGCGGCCGTCCTCATTGCCGGTGAAAAGCCGGGTGCCGTCGCGCGAAAAGGCGACCACGGTATCGTAGTCACGCGCCGACCCCTCGAGGGTGGCGACGATTTTCCCCGGCTCCGTGAAACGATGGATGGTGATGCGCGGACCGAAGTCGGAAGTGGCAATCCATTCTCCATCCGGTGAAAGGTCGTGGTCTGCGTAACGGGTGACACCCAGTCCGAAATACGAGCGAGCCTTGAGTCCGAGATCGCCGCTCCATGTCAGGGTGCCCTTGACGAGATCCACGGTGAAGAGCCAGCCCTCGTAGGCGCCGGCGAGCCGCTTTTCATCCCGCGACAGCACGCCGCGCCGGGTCCGGCCCGCGCCCGTATTCGGTGCCGGGACGGCTCCCGTCAGGCGCTTCTGCTCCCGCATTTGCCCGCCATCCGGCACCTGAATCAGCACTTGGCCGGATATCAGGTCCTGGGTCACGATGCGCCCGTCGCTCAGCACGGCGAGCGGGGCCTGAAGCCCGCGCTCGTCCACGCCGATCGGGATGGAGACCACGTGGCTGCCGGCCCGCGAAAGCGGCACGTCGCAGAGCCTGGTGACTCTCCCTTCAAGGTAGAGCACCCGGAGGCCATCCGCGGAAGCGGCGGGATGGAAGAGCGGGTAGGTGGTTTCCATGTGGCCGATCCGGACGGATGGGTGCGCGACCGCCGCCGGCCACTGGCGGAGCGTGCGGTCCGCGCTGGCCGTGATGAGAGAGCCGGCGGGATCGAAAACGAAATCAGAGATCTGCTTTTCATGCCCCAGATAAAACCAGGTGCGGCCATCCTGAGCGGATCGCGTGGTGAGATTGGCGGGCGGAGCGTGGGCGCCGCGGCCATCCACCGGCTGGCAGCGAACGGGGTCCACGTCGTCGTCGTAAGTGTTCTCATGCAAACCTTCCGGGCTGCCGCGGGTGATGTCGTAAAGCCGCACTACACTGTCACCGCCGACGAGACCCAGGCGGCTCTCCTGCGGATCAAACGCCAGTTCATGGATCGGGAATCGAAACTCGTAATCAAAAAGCACCCGGCCGCTGGCGACCTCAAGGACCCGGGCGGCTTGTCGCAGCGTCGGCCCGGCGGAGAAGGCGAGGAATTTGCCGGAGCGGGAAAAGGCGAGGACACCGGGATACTCCGCGCCCGGCATCGAGTAGAGCGGCGCGGGGATTTTCGTGTAATCCCCGTCGGCCTGATAGACGTGGAGCGTCCGGGCCCATGATAAGGGGGTCGCCTCGACGAGTTGCAGCACAAACGAGCGGCGGTCGGGCGAGACAGCAAGAGGTGCGCACATTTGCGGGAAGCCGGTGCGCGGGATGTCCGTGCCGGCGGCGGTGACGCCGCGGAAGTTGAGGATCCACGCCCCGGGTTCCGGCCAGGGAGGGGTGATAACGCTGCCATTGAACCCGTAGAGGAGGCGGTCGTTATCGAGCCAGCCGCACTGTGGAAGCCGGCTGACTTCATCGTAAAGTATGGTTAGGGTGGCTGCGTCGAGCACCTGGAGCACGTCGCCGCAGGAGTAGGCGAGACGCTGTCCGTTCGGTGAATACGTCAGGCCGCGGTAATTCCGGGCGTCGCCGGCGTCCGGCGGCAGGGGCGGCAGGGTGCGCGGCGGCGCGACCTCGCGGCCCTGCAGGTCGCGCAGGTGCAGGCGGCCATCGGCGGTGACAATAGCGAGAGCTTTTTGATCCATCGTTAGGGTCAGGCACTGCGGCCTTGCGTCGAGCGGCCAGGATTGCAGGTCGTCGCCGCGGCAGAGGCTGGAGAGCAGTCGCCAGTCGAACCCGCGGAGTTCCGGCGCGATGCCATTCAGCAATCGCCGCGCCTGGCTGAAATCGTGGTGCTCGCGGGCCGCGAGGGCCTGGGCCAGCACGGCGGAATAACCGGTGCGGCGTTCCGCGGCGGCACTGACCAGCGCGCGGTCTTCGTTCGCGGTGGCGCGCTGTTCATTGGCCGTCGCCCGCCGCCATTGCCATGTCACTCCCATGATGCCGCCGAGAATGGTCAGCAGAAATGTCACGAGCGCGGCCGTGCGCCACGGATGCCGCCGCGCCCATTTTTTCAGCCGCTCCATGCTGTTGATTCGCCGGGCGCGGATCGGTTCGCCGCGCAGCCAGCGTGACAACTCGTCCGCCAATTCCCCGGCGCTGGACGGGCGCAGGGCGGGATCTTTCTCCAGACAGCGCAGGCACAGCGTTTCCAAATCGCGGTCAAGGCCATGCGTAATGGTGGAAGGGCGGGCAGGTTCGTGCTCCGCGGCATGCCGGATGATCCCCGGCGCGTTTTCACCATGAAAAGGCCGGCGGCCGGTGAGCATTTCGTAGAGGATCACGCCGAGCGACCAGAGGTCCGTGGCCGTGGAGATCGCTTTGGTGCGGCCCGCGGCCTGTTCCGGCGACATGTAATCCGGCGTACCGAGAATCGTATTGGTCAGCGTCAGGCCGGAGTCATGGTTGAGCCACTTGGCGATTCCGAAATCGGTCAGCCACGGCTCGCCGGCTTCATCGAGCAGAATATTCGCCGGCTTCAAGTCGCGGTGCAGTACGCCGCGCTGATGCGCGAAGTGGACGGCGCCGGCGATTTTGACCATTAACACGGCGGCTTCCCGGACGGGGAACATCCCGCCAGTCAGACGTTTGGCGAGGTCCGTGCCGCGGATGAATTTCATCGTAAAATACGGCTGCCCTTCGATGACGCCAACCTCGTGCACCGGCACGATGTGAGGGTGTTCAAGGCTGGAAGCGAGTTCCGCCTCGGCCTTGAACCGAAGGCGCTCCGGTTCGGTGGCGAAGAACACGTGCCGCAGCATCTTCAGCGCCACGTGCCGGCCAAGGCGGATGTCTTCGGCTTCATACACCATGGCAGCACCGCCCGCGGCGATCTCCCGTTCCACCCGGTAATGACCGAAAGTGGAGGGCAGTTCGAACGGAGAAAAACTTCCCGCGACCGACGGCAACTCGTCGAGTTCCAGCATCGCCAGCGCACCGGAAATCGAACACGCCGGGCATGGCAAGCCCGCACCGGCGAGGGCGCCGCAGGACTGGCAGGTGCGTGTGTGAGGAGTGTTCA
>JANNVM010000671.1:0-1896 GCA_031414455.1 Verrucomicrobiota bacterium | reverse complement strand
GACCGTGAGGCCATTCCCTGGATGGAGAAATTCACCCGCAATCCGCTGCCGGATAAAGTTGTTTGGCATCAGCACGGCGCGCTGCACGACCGCTTCTACTGGGTGGCTGTTCCCCTCGAAGAGGCCAGGGACGGCCAGGATATCGTCGCGGAACGCAGCGGTCAGAACATCTCCGTTACCGCAAAGGACAACGCGACTATCACCCTGCTGCTCAACGACGCGATGCTCAATCTCGACGAGCCCGTCACGGTCACCTTCAACGGCAAAGCGCTGCCTCCGCAGAAAGCAGTACGCTCGCTCGCCGTCATTCGCCGCACGATGAAAGAGCGCGGCGATCCGGGGCTTGTCTTCAGCGCGGAGATCAGGATTACGCCGTGACCCGGGACCGCGGCTTTTTAAGCCGCCTCACAGGTTGAGTTCCTCATTATTTCGGGCGGCTTACAAAGCCGTGGTCCCGGGGTGTCCGATGACCACCGGCTCCGTGCCGGGATTCTCGAACACCGCATCGCCTTCGATCACCACGCCCGGTGCAAAAACGGCCGGACCTTTCACGCTGAGGCGACGGCAGTGCCGCAGGCCCGGCACACCCCGGGCAATCAGCCGCTCCAGTCCGTCCACCATCTTGTAATGTGCGGGATCCAGTTCCACGACCGGCGGCTGGCCCTGACATTCCGGCGCGAGTTCCAGCCGATGATCGGGCGTGAGCACACAGGCATCGCTGCGGATGATGAGGAGGTCGCTCGTGGTCTTCACCGGAGCGAACCGCTCGCGGCCCACGGAAATCGCCTGGGCACCGCCGAAGCTTTCAATGGCCGCGCCCATCGCCACCTCCAGTTGATAGACGCGCGGGCTCTTACTGTCGCGCGGGTCAGCGGTTTTCTCATTGCGGATCATCGGCAAGGGAATGAGCCCGTCGTTGGCGTCGAGTGTTTCCTTAAGCCGGTCGAGGCGGATCCAGAGGTTGTTGGTATTGAAATAACGGTGCCGGGCGATGTCCTGGAAGGCGGCTTCGTCGGCTTTCGGACACTGCGCGCTCTCGCGGAGAATCAGCCGGCCATCACTGTGCCGCTGCGCGAGATGCCCGCCTTTTTTGTCCGCCTCTGTGCGCGCTGTCACTTCCATCACAAACGGCGCACCGCTGGCTGCGAACCATCCCAGAAGTCGCGGATCGAGTGTGGCGCCGAGATTATCAGAGTTGGACACGAAGGCGTAAATGATCCCCTCCGCGAGCAGCCGGTCCAGCCAGCCGCTGCCGGCGAGACTGGCGTAAATGTCGCCATGTCCCGGCGGACACCATTCCATCTCCGGATCCGCCGGCCAGGAAAGCGGCGTCAATCCGTCCACAAGCAGCTTCGGCACTTTGTTCTGCATCAGTTCCCACTCCGCGGCACCGCCGAGCGCTGGATACTTCTGCAAAAACGCCATGGTGTCCTCCGAGGTGGAGAAACTGTTCATGACGAGAAACCGCGGCACGTTTCCGCCGCCGGCCTCTTCCCGGAGGTGGATGATTTGCCGCGCCATGAGATCGAGAAAGGTGAGGCCCTCGCGCACGGTGAGCAGGCTTTTGGCCTTTTCGAGACCCATGCCGGTGCCGAGGCCGCCGTTGAGTTTAATGACGACCGCCTGCCGCAGCAGTGTGCGGAATGCCTCTTCACTCACGGACGGAAGATCCGCCGCCGCCGGCAGTTCCGGCACTGCGCTGATGGAGTCTTCGCCGATGAGTCCCGTCTCATTGCGCAGCAGTGCGCGATAATTCCCCTCGAAGGCCCGTATGGCGGCCCCGTTCAGTCCGGCGGCCTGCATCTTTTCAGCGATTGGCAAAAATTGGTCACTCATGCCCGCTGCCTATACCGGTGAAACCGGAGCGTCAATGATCGGGAAGGACCGCCGGAACGG
>JANNVM010000670.1:0-7997 GCA_031414455.1 Verrucomicrobiota bacterium | reverse complement strand
ACTGTCAGCGGATGCAGTCCCACGGCGTCACCCACGATGCGCGGAGCGGTGACGAGGGAGTTGATTTGCTGCACCACGATGAAGATGCCGCTCACGATCAGGGGATAGGCCCAGACATCCTGAATCCCCCAGAGCGTATTCACGAGGTGGCCGCTGGCGTCCGCCTTGCCGAAGTGAGCGATGGAGACCGCCACTGCGGCGAACCAGCAGAGGATATTTCCCACATAGGGAATCAGCCCGAGCATGGCCACAAAAACACCGATGAGCATGGCGTAGGGCAGACCGATGAGTGCGAGGGCAATCCCGACAAAGAGTCCGTCTATCATGCTCACGAGCATTTGGCCGCGGAAGAAGGCGATGAGATAACCATTCACTTCATTGAGGCAGTCCACCAGTTCCGCTTTGAATTGGGAGGCCTTCAGCGGGATGTAATCGCTCCAGTTCTTTTTGATGGCCGCGCTCTCTTTGAGGAAATAATAAAGATAGAGCGGCACCAGAACGAAGCCGACAAGATAGCCGAAGAGACCGAGGATGCCCTGAAAACTGCGGCTGAGTCCGCCGGTGGCCCGGGCGGCGATTTCTTCGCCATTGGCCGCCACCCATGCGTTTAATTTGGCCCGCAGCCACGACTGATTGGCGGTGCCCGCGAGTCCGTGGCTCCCCGGTGCCTTTGCCGTGACCGGCAGTTGCAGGATGACGCCGGGCTCCACTTTGCGCCCGGTATTCACGGCTTCGAGTTCAGCGGTCGTGACACTGTAGTTGGCGGCAATCGTGGAGATCGTTTCCCGCTCGTGGACGGAGTGAGTTTCCGGAACGATCACTGGTTCCACGGGCGGCGGTGCCGCGTCCGCTGCGGGGGTTCCGTCCATCACGCGGAATTTATTCACGAACCTGTCCACACCATCAATCGTGGTCGTGAGGAAGTTGCCCACGCTTCTCGTGATGCCTCCCTTCTGTTCCTTCACGAAGCCCCCCAGGCTGCTGATGGTCGGGACGGCCACAGAGAGAAACAACAGCAGGAGCAGGCCGTGAAAGCCCAGCCACACCAGCATCATCGCGCGAAAGCGCGGCGTGCCGCGATCCGTGAGTTTCTTGATGATGGGCTCCAGCAGATAGGCGAGGATACCGGCGAACGCGATGGGCACCAGCACGGGCTGGAGAAACTGAAGGACGTAAGCGATGACGCCAATGGAATAGACGCCCGCTGCACCGACGGCCAGCATGGACACCGCCGTGATCGCTAGCCACAGTGTGCGCCGCTGGAAATCCGTCGGAGAATTCCGGCGGGGCGGGGTGGCATCGGATGGTCCTTGCTTCACAGGCGGGTGGTGGTGTGCGGGTCTGTAACCGTGAGGTCTGTGAGATCAAGGAAGCAGATGAGCCGCGTCAGGCGGTCCGGCTATTTTGCAGCAGCAGACTGGCGGGTCCCGCCAAATCCGGTCTTGAGCAGCACGGCACCGTACTCGGTGCGGATGCCGCGCTCGCGTGCCGTTAGGCAGGCGGGCACGATGGCGAAGTCGCCGGTCTGCAGGGGGAGACCTTCGAATGTCACACTGCCCTGCACAACGGTGAGCACGGAGAATTCGCCCGCGCGGCCCCATTTCATTGAGGACTCTTCCGCCAGTTCCAGGCGTTCGACGATGAAGTGCGGACAGTTCACGAGGATGCTGCCATCGCCCGTGCCCATCGCCGGGGCGGTATCTCCGAAATCAATGCACTGGAGCGACTCCTCCACATGGAGCGTCCGCGGCTTGCCGTCGAGACCCGCGCGATTCCAGTCGAACACCCGGTAGGTGGTGTCGCTGTTTTGCTGGATCTCGATGATGACGAGACCTGCGCCGATGGCGTGAAGCCGGCCGCTGGGCACAAAAATGAATTCGCCGTCCTTCGCGGGCAGACGGTGGACCACATCCGCCACGGTACCGTCATGGATCGCAGCGGCGAATTTCGCGCGGTCCACGCCAGGCTTCACGCCGATGTATAATGCGGCGTCTTCGTCCGCCTTTGCGATGAACCACATCTCCGTCTTCGGCTCGCCGCCGAGCTTCGCCGCGATCTCCGCGGGCGGATGCACCTGAATGCTGAGTTTGTCGCGCGCATCGAGCACTTTCACCAGCAGCGGAAAACGCTCCGACTCCGGAGTGCCCTCTCCGAATACCGCGGGGCGGTGGTTTTGCCAGAGTTCATGCAGCGTCAGGCCCGCCAGAGGTCCGTCTGCCACGACGCTTTGCTCGTCAGGGCGGTCCACAACCTCCCAGCTTTCACCAATCGGTCCGCTGTCGTCAGGCAGCGTCCGGCGATAGAGTTTCTCCAGCATGCGGCCTCCCCAGACCCGCTCCATATAAAGAGGGCGCAGCCGGAAGGGGGACTTGAATTCAGGTGTGTCCATGTGCCTTCCACTGCCGGAAATCTTCGGCGGTGTCAATGTCGCGCAGGGTGCGCTCCAGCAGATGGACTTTGCGCCCGGCGCGCTCCGCGGCAGCAAGGCTGGCGCTCAGGGTTTGCCCCGTACTCCACGGAATGTTCTCAAACAACTCGGGACACGGCCGCCGCAGCGCGAGCAGATAGTATCCGCCATCCAGCGCGGCACCGAACACGGCGTCCAGTGCTTCACGGGGCATCCGTTGAGTGATGACAAACACCGGCCAGCGCATGTCCGGGCAGTCGGTGCCGACAAATGTCAGGCTCGCCGTGTCCGGCCGGGAAAAGGCCACATCCATCACCGCAAGCAGCCGGTCGCCGAGATTGCCGGCTGACTGCGGGATAAATTGCACGCCGGCCTGCGGGGGGATGTGTGGAGCCAGCCAGGACCTTACCTCATCCATCCTGTCCGGCGGATCAAAGCACAGCCACACCTCCAGCATTTCCCACGGCAGGTGGCGCAGGGTTTCCTCAACGAGACTCCGGTAAATGTCCGCCGCCTGCTCCGGCCCGAGTTCCGCAGCAAGGCGTGTTTTGACACGCCCTGGCTCCGGTAGTTTCAGGAAGACGGCGAGGATGTGGCGCGGTGGAGCGGACATGTCCGAGGAAACATGCAAGCGGTGGACTTTCCAGTAAATCCGTATGTCCTCTGCAATTCGTTTCGCAGGGCTTAAGGAAAATTCTGCGGGCGTGAGACTTGCATTTCCCAGGTGTGCCCGCTATGCCGCACGGTCTTATGGCATCGAAGAACAGTCCTTATCGCATTGTGGAAGGCGGCGTGGCCGCACCCGAAGGTTTTGTTTGCAGCGCGGTTGCGTGCGGCATCAAGAATACGGCGAAGTTGCGCCTCGATCTGGGGCTCATCTATTCGAAAGTGCCCGCAGTCACCGCGGCCGCATTCACGTCCAACAAAGTCAAGGCCGCGCCGGTGAAGGTTTGTCAGGCGCATCTCCGTTCGGGGGACATTCGCGCGGTCATTGTGAACAGCGGCAATGCCAATGCCTGCACCGGACCGCGCGGGATCCGCGATGCCAAAGCCATGGCGGAAGTCACGGCCGCGGGACTCGGATTGAATCCCAATCAGATTCTTGTCGGCTCCACCGGCATTATCGGGCAGCCCATGCCGATGGAGCGCCTCACGCCGAAGATTTCCGATCTCATCAAGGGACTCGGCCGCGGCAATAACGACGCCATTTCCCGGGCGATCATGACGAGCGACACCAGGCCAAAGACGATCAGCATCGCCGTGCCGCTGGGCAGCAGGACGATCCGCATCGGGGCTATCGCCAAGGGTGCGGGCATGATCTCGCCGAGCATGGGCACGATGCTTTGTTACATCACTACCGATGCCTGTGTGGGTGTCACGGAACTGCGCCGCTGTGTCAGCAAATGTGTGCAGAACACCTTCAACCGCATCACCATTGATGGCGACACGAGCACGAATGACACCGTGGTCGTGATGGCTAACGGAGCGGCAGGGAACCGCCGCATCAAGAATGGCGGGCCGCAGTGTCAGGCTTTCCGCGCGGCGATGGAGTGGGTGATGCTGACTATGGCCAAGGCGATCGTGGGCGACGGCGAGCGGGTGACAAAATTTGTGGAAGTGGAAGTGAAAGGGGCGGCCACGCTGATGGATGCAAGGCGAGTCGCGGAGACGGTGGCCAATTCCCTCCTCGTGAAATGTTCGTGGAACGGCGGTGATGCCAACTGGGGCCGCATCATGCATGCCATCGGCTACAGCAAGGCGCGCATCCGGGAAGACATGATAGACATCTACTTTAACGGCCACATCGCCACCCGGAACGGCATTGATGCCGGCACGCCGGTGGAATTGCTGCGCAAGGCGGTCGCCAAGCGTGAGTTTACCGTGACGATTGATCTCAACATCGGCTCCGCCGGCTACAATGTTTACACCAGCGACCTTTCCCAGGAATATGTGGCCTTCAACCGGAGTGAATACGCCGCGCCGGTGAAGTAACCCCGGGACCGGATTCCGGCACCACCTCAGTCCGGGTGCCCGGCACGGACCAAGGCGTCATGGCGGCCCACCCGGTCGGAGAACGTCATGCAATCCCGCAAAACCATGACATCATGACCCCCATCAACGAAATCGCCCGGGACTTGTTCCGCCTGTCTATCTGCATTGCCGGGCACAATTCCGCTGAGAAAGTCTTTACCTTGCCGGCCTGACCTGGCAGGCTCCGCAGAAATTCACCATGCCTCACTTTCTCGACCGCGCCGCCACCGTTGCCCTGCCAGGATTCAGCCGCTGGCTGGTCCCGCCTGCCGCCATTGCCGTTCACATGTGCATCGGGCAGGTGTATGCCTTCAGCGTCTTCAATAAACCGCTGGAGAAGGAAATGGGCGTGCCGGTATCCAGTATTCAATGGGCCTATGCCATCGCTTTGATTATGCTCGGGCTGTCCGCGGCGGTATTCGGGAAATGGGTGGAGCGGAGCGGGCCGCGCAAGACGATGGTGGCTTCATGGCTGTGTTTCTGCGGCGGGCTGCTCCTCGCGGCGCTGGCGGTGCAAATGAAGTCGCTGCCGCTCCTGCTGTTTGGTTATGGTTTCGTCGGCGGCATTGGGCTCGGGCTCGGCTACATCTCGCCGGTGTCAACGCTGGTGAAGTGGTTCCCGGACCGGCCCGGCATGGCGACAGGCATGGCCATCATGGGATTCGGGGGAGGGGCGTTGATCGGTTCGCCGCTGGCGCAGGAACTGATGAAGCATTTTGCGAAGGCACCGGATACCGGGGCTCTCAGTACCCTGGTGACCATGGCCGGGATCTACTCGGTGCTCATGCTCTTCGGGGCGCTGCTCGTGCGGGTTCCCGCAGAAGGATGGAAGCCGGTGGGATGGGTGCCGAAGGACCATGGCGGCCGCATGATGACCACGGCCAATGTGTCCGTGGATACCGCATGGAAGACGCCGCAGTTCTGGTTCCTGTGGGTCGTCCTCTGCATGAATGTCAGCGCTGGAATCGGCGTGCTCGGTCGCGCGTCGGATATGTTCCAGGACATGTTTCTCGCCAGCCCGTCCGGCGAAGCGCAGGTCATCAGCAATGCGGCCATCGGAGCGGGATTTGCCGGACTGCTTTCCATCTTCAACATGGGCGGGCGCTTTGTGTGGTCGTCCGTTTCGGACATCACGGGGCGAAAACGCGTTTACTGCATCTACTTCATCCTCGGCGCGGTCCTCTACGCGATGCTGCCGTGGGCCCAGCAGACGCAGAACAAAGTACTCTTTGTCGCCCTGACGGCCGTCATCATCAGTATGTACGGCGGCGGATTCGCCACCATCCCGGCGTATCTGAAAGACATGTTCGGCGCCTACCAGGTCGGTGCCATTCACGGACGGCTCATCACGGCGTGGAGCATGGCCGCCGTCATCGGGCCGATGCTCATCAATGGCCTCTACACCAGCCGCGTGGCCGCCGGAGTTCCCAAAGCCGAAGCCTACAATGGCACCTTCTACGTCATGTGCGGTCTCCTCATGCTCGGCCTCATCGCCAATCTCCTCGTGAAGCCCGTCCATCCCCGGCATCACATCACCCCACCCTAATCTTGAATCTCACATCTTAAATCCATGAAGGCCCTCCTCACGTGGCTCCTCGTTATCGTCCCTCTCGGCTGGGGCGTCACCAAGTCCGTCCAGAAATCCCTGCCGCTTTTCCGCGGCGAGGCTCCGCCCGCCGCTGCGGCGGCGAAATGATTTTCCCTGCCGACGGGACTTGCCACAGTTCCGCCGGTTCACATAAAACCACACCACTGACACAACCATGAAAGCAACCACCCTCCTCTCCACTCTCGCCGCAGCTTCGTTGCTGCCCGTTTCCACTCACGCCGCCGATGCCGTCGCGCAGCCCGGCGGCAAGATCCCCGGCTCCGTGCCCATTGCGCTCGTCAAGATCGCCGACGGTCTCGTTGACCCCATTGACGTTTCGGCACCGAATGATGGCTCCGGCCGGCTCTTCGTGTGCGAGCGCCACGGGCTTGTCCGCGTCATCAAGAACGGTGAACTGCTCAAAAAGCCCGCGCTGGATCTGAAGGACAAGACGCTCAGTTCCTTTCTCGAAGAGGGGCTCTACGCCGTCGAATTCCATCCGGATTTCAAGAACAACAAAAAGGTCTATGTCAGCTACGCCGATCTCTGGTTCAATGGCGCCACGCTGCTCATGGAGTTCACGATGTCGGCGAAAAACCCGGACGTGATTGATCCGGAGACGGGCAAAGTCATCATGCAGATTGATTTTCCCTACTGCAATCACCACGGCGGCAAGATGAAGTTCGGACCTGACGGCTATCTTTACGTCGGCGTGGGCGACGGCGGCTGGGAGGGCGATGTCATCAACGCCGGACAGGACCTGCATACGCTGCTCGGCAAGATGCTCCGCATTGATGTGAACAAGAGCACCGGCGACCGCGCTTATGACGTTCCGAAGGACAACCCCTTCATCACCCCGCTGCAGCAAATGACGCTCTTCGGTGTCAGTGAGGAGGCCTTTTCCAAAGTGCATCCAAAAGCGAAGCCGGAGATCTGGTCCTATGGCATTCGCAATCCGTGGACGTTCTCCTTCGACCGCAAGACCGGCGATCTCTACATCGCGGACATCGGGCAAAACCACTGGGAGGAAGTGAACATGCAGCCGAAGGCCAGCAAGGGCGGCGAGAACTACGGCTGGAAGTTCATGTGCGGCAGCCACCCGTTCCCGCTCATTCTCAAGAAGGGCACCGACGGCAAAGAGACCGCCGTGGAGCCGGAGAACGCGCCCAAAGTCGGCGTGCTGCCGATTGCGGAATACAGCCACGTGGACCAGGGCATCTGCGTTGTGGGCCTCGGCGTCTATCGCGGGAAGGATTATCCGGCGATGGACGGCACCTACTACACTGCCGACTGGGGCAGCGGCAAAGTCTGGGGACTCAAACGCGACGGCGCGGGCAAATGGCAGATGCAGGAACTCCTCGACCTTGATGTCGCCCTGCGCCCGACCTCCGGTGGCGAAGACGAGGCCGGAAACGTCTATCTCACCCACGCCACGGCCAACTACGGGGGCCCCGTGGATCCGATGACCAGCGAACGCGGTGCGCTCTGGAAGATCGTTCCGGCTGACAAAGTCCCCGCCGGTGCCGTCACGGCCCCGCTGGAGAAAAAATAGTCTGCCATCCAACTGACGTGGAGGGGCGGGCCGGACGGTCCGCCCCTTTATCGTTTGCCCACTTCGCCTTCGGAAAGCCGGGCTGACATGGTCTGCCAGGGTTCGAAACCGGCCGCGCGAAGCCAGGGAAAATCACCTTGCGCAATCCGCCGGGAGTCCGTATCCTTGCGACTGTTGAGTAAAACAATCTCCCAGTCCCGCCCGCAGCCCGCTCCTTTGTGTCCGTTCACGAAGGAGTTGTTTGTTGTCATGGCGGAGAGCAGGATGCCGGGCGGCATGGCGGCCGCAGCAGAGGAACCCGGCAGCGGCGTGCAGCCTTGAACGCATGACAGTCGTGTCCCGCATTCCGTCCCCGATCCTTTCCGCCTGCGCACCCGGGCGGATCGCGCTGACTGACGCCTCCTCGTTTTCCCGGCCAC
>JANNVM010000669.1:0-9626 GCA_031414455.1 Verrucomicrobiota bacterium | reverse complement strand
ATCAAGTTCATGGGTGGCCCAGTGTGTCCCCGTAGCCCCAGCCTTCCGCCGCTCCCGCCAGTCCGCCGCGCCGCGCTCCTCGATTTCCTGCAACTCCTCCAGCGAGCGGCCAAAGATCATCTCCCGGATCCGCCGCAGCGGCAGCCCTTCCGCCTGGAGCAGTCGAATGCCGATCAGTTGCCGCCGGTGCTTGTCGCCATAACCGCGCCCCCCACCTGCCAGCGGGGCATCCACCAGCCCCGACGTGCGGTAAAAACGGATGTTCCGCTCATTGAGTTCGTCCGCCGCCTGCCCGTTCGCGGGCACGATACCGTGCTCCGCACACCAACCGTTCACGGCGGCGGCAAGTTCATTCAGCGTCAGCAATTCTTCGGACATGAGGCGAAATTACAGTGCGACAGTGTTACTGTCAAACCATTTTTGCTTTTCGCCCGGTGATGGCCTCAACGGGATTACTGGTGTCGGGCATGGCGTGACCGTCCGGCTTGGTGGAGGGCAATACGGATTATTATCCGCAGAATTAGCTGGCACGTATTCCGCTTATCCGTCAGAACCTTATCATCATGACAATGAAATTTACCTCCCTCTGCGCGCCTGCCCTGCTGGCACTTTTGCTGTCACCACTCTACGCTGCCGAGCAAACCATCGTCGGTTTCGACAATACGTGGAATTTTTTCCACCCGATGGGCACAGACCCGGCGGTCGCTGATCCGACCTGGAATACCACCTGGTTTAAGACAGGCGCTTCGTTTGGCGATGCCGCCACAGGCGATATCGGAGACATTGCCACGTTTGACCGGGGCACCGGTTCCGGCCCCCTGGGGTATGATACGATTGATTACATGGGGACCGGAGGGGCCGAGTTCTCGGGTTTCGGCCAATTTCTGACCCAACCCGCCACCGGCAATCGCGGAGCCGCCTATTTCCGGACTACCTTTACACTGCCTGCCAATGCCAATCCCTGGTCGGGCGTCAGGATTCGCATGTGCCTTGATGATGGCGCCCTGATTTATCTCGATGGCATCCTTGTTGCCCGGGTGAACAAGGGCAACGACACGGAAGCCTGGGGCACTGCGGGCTTCGCGCTCGATACCACGGCAACTTTCAACGAGTCAGGCGCTTCCGCCAACGATGAGGCTGTGATTCAGTCCTTTTTCCTCAATGCGGCGGGCACCAGCACCACGGCGGAATCCGTCGTCATTAACCCGGTGAACAGCCTTGAGGCCGGATCCACGCACATCCTCGCCGTCTCCACCCGGAATAACGCACTCGGAAGTTCCGACATGTGCTTTGCGTTAGAACTCCGCGCCGATGACGCCCCGCTCCCGTTTATTTCCGCCGCGGCCACCAACGTGCAACGTCAGGGGAACGGCCCTGGATTTGCCGACGACACGTTCACGTTTGACGTGACCGTAAGCGCCAACAACATGGCGGCCGCAGTCTCATGGACCAGCGACAACCCGGCGGCCAATGGTCCCGTGAGCGGGTCCTACGCTCCTGCCGTTTTCTCTTACAGCTACCTTGCTCAGGTGGACAGCGGCACCCTGAATGTTGCGAAAATCAAATTCACCGACGCTACCGACCCACTGTTCACGACCAGCATCTCCGTGACCGCTCCGGAAGCTCCTCCCGGCCCGCCCCTGACCATTTCCGCAGCCACTCCCTCACATGGAACAGGCTTCGAGGAAGCCGGCATGGGACTCGGCAGTTTTTCGCGCCGCAATTTCAACACCGAACTGAGTTTCACTTCGAACGGCACCGTCGTCCAGGATGTTATGGCTAATGGCACCGGCTCCAAAATGCTGCAGTTTGTTGGAGTCAACGCGCTCATGACGACGGAAGCGGTGCGGCTCGACCCGGCGGTGAGAGGAGTGAAGGCCGGGGTGCTCCTTCGCACCTTCACCAACACCACCACAGGATTTGAATTTGATGATTCTCTTAGAATCCATGTGGAAGGCAGTCCCGATGGCCTGGTGTGGGCGGATCGTGGCAGTGTGGTGCCCGCCCTCTATGGAAACGACCCGGCTACGTCCCTTAATCCCGCGGGGATTGATCAGCTTCTGGTGAAGGTTGGGCCGGGCACTTTCGGTCAGCCGGTTTCCCGGTCGCGACTGGGCTGGGCGGCGCAGGGCAACGGTGCCGGCCCCGCGTCCGATACCCTGACAATTCCGGCGTTCACGGTCCCTGACGCCGAGCCCGTCAAAATGGAGTTCACCCATCGTTACAGTTTTGAATATGACATTGGGGCGACCCGGTGGGACGGAGGCGCTGTCGCGGTAGCGATCAACGGCGGGCCATTCACCCCGGTTCCCGGGACGGCTTTCACCCGGGAGGGCTATGTTGGCATCATTACCGGCAACAACGTCCTCAACGGCCTGGAGGCATTCAACGGCGACTCTCCGAACTACAGCACGGGAGGAATGGTCACGAGCATCCTGACGATCCCGGGGCTGTCACCCGGAGACTCCTGCGAAGTGCAATTTCTTGGGGCATGGGATGAGGCCGTCCTGGCCAGCAGCCCCAACTGGGAAATCAATAACGTCAAACTGACATCGAATGCCACGGTAATTTACTCCAACGATTTTGCCGCGGGCGACGGCGGCCTCGTTGCCACTCCGGGCTGGGCCTTCGACAACGGCACAATCAATCCGGGTCCTTCCTACTACACGTTCACCCGCCTTTCGATTCCTGTGGCCGCCGGCGACCAGTTCGTGCGGATGCGGCTTTATCAACCCTCAAATATCGCGCTCTCCACTTCGGAGTTCATTCTCATTGATCAGATCAAACTCGAAGCCGGTCTCGATCCGCTGGCGGATGCCGACCTTGATGGAGTCAGCAACGGCATGGAGGATTTCGCGGGCACCAGCCCCACCGATCCGCTTTCGGCCTTCAAGGTCACTTCGGTGGTCGGCCCGAGCCCGGGCGTCCCGGGGAATCAGCGCGCAACACTCACGTTTCCTGCGCCTGATTTCCGCACTTACCGGTTTCAGAGCAGCGACAATCTGCTGACATGGGCGGACGTTGAGGTCCGCTATGGCGATCCGGCGGTCCCGTCGCTTACCTTCACCGGGGAGGCGTCCACTCCCGAAAAATTCTGGCGTATCGCCATTGTTTACTAGCCTTCGCCGCGGCTCTTAAAGTGGTGCCGCCTCTCACACATCTGCGAGCCGGCCGGTGGAGTCTCCAAAGCGCTCCAGGCCGGTGACGCCCATGCGGTCGGCGATGCTGAGGAACATATTCATCGAAGGCGTGGGCGAATGCTTCACGTAGCGGCCGGGCTTGAGTGTGCCTCCGCCGTGGCCGGCAAGGAGGAACGGCAGGTTGTCGTGATTGTGTTTGTTGGGGTCACCGTTGCCGCCGCCATAGACCAGCATGGAATTGTGCAGAAGTGAGGTGCCGTCCGCATCCTTCACGGCGTCAAACTTCTGCAGGATCTTCGCGAACTGACCGGCATACCACAGATCAATCTGCCCTACCTTTTCCATGAGGTCGGGTTTGTCCTGGTGATGGGAAATGTCGTGGTGGCCCTCACTGATGCCGATGTCGGCGAAGCTGCGATTGCTGCCATCGTGGGCGAGCATGAACGAGGCGACACGCGTCTGGTCCGTCTGGAAGGCGAGGATCATGAGGTCGGCCATGAGTTGAATATGGTCGCCGTAGCTGTCCGGCACGCCGGCGGGGGCGTCGGTCCCGGGATCGTTCGGTGCGCCAAAGCGCTCCGCTTTGGCGATACGCTCTTCGATGCTGCGCAGGGCCGTGAAGTATTGTTCCAGTTTGTCGTTGTCGCGCGCATCGAGCCGGCGCTGCATGGCGCGGGCGTCGTCGAGGATGAAGTCGAGCACGGACTTCTGCTCCGCCTGGCGCCGGGCGAGGTTGGTGG
Source organism: Verrucomicrobiota bacterium (assembly GCA_031414455.1). Classification (GTDB taxonomy): domain Bacteria; phylum Verrucomicrobiota; class Verrucomicrobiia; order Verrucomicrobiales; family V1-33; genus V1-33. Next base: position 5,746 of record JANNVM010000669.1, on the reverse strand, counting down.
CGCGCTCACCGGGTTTGCCGGCACCAAAGAGGCGCTCGAAAAGCAGACGGGGATTCACCTCGGGCGTGAGCGGCGTGTTGGGGCTGGCCCATGCGAGGTTGAATTGATAGGCACAGGCGTAGCCGCTGTCGCACGCGCCGGACGTGCGTACGGCATCGCAGCTCAGCTCCAGCGACGAAAGCCGCGTGAGGTGACCGACCTGTTTGGCGATCGCCTGGTCAATGGACTGCCCGGCATGAATGTCGGTGGCGGTCTTTTTGATGCGCACGCCGGTCAAATACGTGGCGACGCCGCGCGCGTGATCGCCCGCTCCGTCCTGGCGGCCTTCGCCGTTGAGGTTTTCCAGTCCGCCAAGCACCTGGACATGCTGGCGCACGTCTTCGAGCGGTTTGAGCGTGGGGCTTATCGCGAAATCCGTCCCCGTGTTCTCCGGCCACCAGAATTTCGGAATGCTGCCATTGGGGAAAAAGAAGAAGGCCGATCGCAGGGGCACCCCGCTGGCAGTGGTGGCGAGTTTCGCCGCTTCCGCGGCCCTCGCGACACCGCCGAGCGAAGTGAACGCAGGCAGTGCGACGCACGAGCCAAGGCTGCGGAGAAAGTGGCGGCGGGTATTCATAGGCGGCGAAACAGACCGTCAGCCTGAGGGCGTTTCAGGCAAACGCCAGCCTTTCTGTTTCCATGAGTGCGGGAGAAATGCCGCTCCCTGGCATGAGCCGAATGGGTTGAGAGATTGCGAGAATTGACTTGCTGAAACGACGGTCAGCCTGTGGACTCCGCGGCATATGAAAAAAATCCAGCCACTTCACCTCGTGCTCGGCGGCGCGGGACTAATCATCCTTGGCGCATTTCTTCCCTGGGCCTCCGTTTCCATTAATTTCGCGGGCCAGTCCACCTCTCAGTCCACGAACGGAATCGACGGCGACGGCAAGATCACGCTGATGTTCGGTGCCGCTGCGCTGGTCCTCACCTTGCTGAAGAATCCGGGGCAGACCAAACTTTTTGCCCTCATCGCCCTCATCGCTTCGGCACTTGCCACCCTGATCGGGCTGTATGATGCCAGTCGGATCGGCGGGAACTCAGAAGCCAACAGCATCATGGCAGCCGCGGGCGACGCTTTCAAAGTTTCCCTGGGCATCGGCATCTATCTTACGATCATCGGAGGAGCCGCTGCCACTGTTGGTTCATGGATGCGGTGGAAATCGGCACCGGCTCCGCAGCCGTCCGCCCAGCCCCCGGCCCAACCGCCGTCGATGCCCCCGGCTCCGCCGCAGGGCTGATCCTTATCGGTCTGTCTCCGGGACTTTGGGCTGGCCCAGTCTCTCTCCAGCAAGGAGCGGCCGCCCCGCGAGGAAAGCGGCTGCGTCCATGCGTTTGCGTCCCTCAGACTGAAGTTGGCGGACTAGCAGCATGCCGCTGCCACAGGCAACGAGCATACCTTCCGCGCCGGCGGACAGGATGCTGCCCGGGGGGGCGCAGCCGCTGGAGGATTCGAGGGCCCCGGCAGGCGGGAAAATTTTCAGCAGTGAACTATCGCTCAGGGAAGTGCTCGTGCCGGGCCACGGATCGAAGGCGCGGATGCGGCGCGCGATTTCCTCCGCGGGTTGCGACCAGGCAATGACGCCATCGGCACGATCCAGTTTGCCGGTGTGTGTCACTTCCCCGGGATTCTGCGGGACGCGGGGCGCGCTGCCGGCGGCAAGCAATTCCAAAGCGCGGCGCAAAGCAGTGGGCGCGAGTTCGGCGAGACGGTCGTGGAGAGTGCCTCCGGTTTCGTCAGGAGACAGCGTCAGCTTTTCGGTAAGGAGGATGTCGCCCGTGTCGAGACCTTCATCCATATACATCACGGTGATGCCCGATTCCGTGTCACCGGCGAGGATCGCCGCCTGGATCGGTGCCGCCCCGCGATGCCGCGGCAGGAGCGAGGCATGGAGATTGAGACAGCCGAGTCCCGGCGTATCGAGCACCGCGCGCGGCAGGATCTGTCCGTAAGCCATGACCACCGCCACGTCCGCGCCGAGAGACTCCACGAGGCCCGCCTCCGTGCGAATGCGCCGCGGCTGAAAGACGGGCACGCCATGTTCCAGCGCCAGCACCTTCGTGGCCGGCGGTGTGAGCAGTTGCTTGCGGCCCACGGGTTTGTCAGGCTGGCAAATGAGGCCGCAGACTTTGTGGGCGTCATCCGCCAGCAGCGACCGCAGCGCCGGCAGGCCGATGGCTCCCGTTCCAATATAGAGAATTCGCATGTCCCGGAACAAGCCCGGGCGGCGCGGGAGGGACAGGGGATTTTTCGAGCCGGGCTTCGTCCGGCCGGTGGAGCCGGAAACCGCGGGCTGCCAGGTGACGACGGCTCAGTTTGTATGTTCTCAGACGACCATCGATCTGCTCCTCGCCAAACTGAACGCAAACGAAGGACGACCCCGGGACGTGGTTCGCAACGTCGTGGAGTCCGATGCCTTCCTGAGGAGAGAGAGGGGAAGGAAAGTGACAGCGCGGTTGCACCCTGCCTGGTTAGCGCAATCTTGCCCGTCAGGACTCGATCGCCGGCATGAAGCCGTGCACTCACAAACCGCGCCGTCCGGGAATCACCCGGCCGGAGCCATTCCATCCGCAGCAACTCACGGGCTACCTCTCCGGGGCCGTGGGCATGACCGCGTTGCTCGGCGCTCGGCAGTTAGAGGCCGCTGTGGTCTATTGGAATCCTCCTGACAGGACGGCTGCTCCGGCGGAAGAAGGATTCCGCTTTGACATGGTTTCCGGTGCCGTCACAACGGCCGCTGACGAGGAGGACTACACCGCATTTAGTTTTGTGACCTGGAACTACGGCAGCGGAGACGATGTCCAATTCTACGGTACTCATCCCGGTGTTAGTGATGCTGGAGGAAGACTCGCCAAACTTGCCCTGGGCGCTATCATCGGCGCCGCGGGGCCTTTTAACGGAAGCAATGAGATGTATTTCGACGCCCATAACCTTGCTGGTTATCCATGGAACACGAACCTGGACGGCACCGCGGGCTTTGTGGGCCTGCAGTTCGCCATATCCGGCAGCAAGCACTACGGCTGGGCGCGTTTCACTTATGACGATGCCAGCAACGGCAACATCACCCTGCACGACTTTGCCTACGAAAACGTGCCCGGCCGGGACATCGCTGCGGGGGCCATCCCCGAGCCCGGCAGCGCGCTGCTGGCGCTGGCAGGGCTGGGAGGTGTGTCACTGCGCCGGCGCAGAAAGCCGGCCGCGTAAGCAGGCTGGACATCCTGCACTGCGACCATGCTCAGAGCGCCGTCCGGGAATTTCCTTGAACCGCTGGCTCCGGGGACATCGTGCAGCCTGATGCCGCCGTTGCCGATGCAGCCTGCTGCGAGGCGGTGCGGACCTTGAAACCAGGTGGGGCGAGGCTGCGCCCGAGCCCTAACATTCACGGGCGGAGGGGGCGCGGAGCGGTTTACCCGTCACGCCCGACATCCGCGGCGAAAGCCCATCCGCAGAGCTTCCACTGCGGTCGAAGCCGCAGCGTAATGGCTCTCGCCGCGGATCGACGGCTCACACACACGCAGGTTTGCCCCACCGCTCCACGCCGCCCGGCGCTAACACGCCGGCCCGCATAAAGTCGGCTCGGGCGCAGCCTCGCCCCACCTGGATGAACTGGCTCCGCGCCACGCCGCAGCAAGCTGCGGCCTCCACATCGGCAGCAGGCTGCCGCAGTCCGACGGCGGCTTCGCCGCGAGCTGAGCCCGGATTTCTCCATGTCAGAATTCCCATAGATGCTCTGCCGGACGCTCTGTCCGCGATCCAGTTCATATAAAGACTTCGCGTTCGCAAAAGGACCGTGTAAGATCGCCTGCCCCGCACTCCATTGCGACCACGGCTTTCACAGCGATCACCTGCGGCCAGGCTTCACGCCGCGCGTGCCGGCGGGCATCACCGTGTGGCACCGGCCCCAGGGCGTGTTCGCCGCGCTGGGTCCAGGTTTCCAAAAAGGTGCGCAAATCTACGGCGCGCGCCTCCTCGATGTGACGCCCACAGTGCTGGCGTATTTCGGCCTGCCCACAGGCCGGGACATGGAAGGCCGCGTGCTGCGCGAGGCTTTCAACGAACCGCCCCTGGTGAAGACGATCCCGACATGGGAGACGCCGCGCCCGCCTCACGAGCCGCCCGCTGCCAGGGCATCCGTCCTCTCCGATGCCGATAACAAAGCGCTGCTCCAGCAGTTCGTTGATCTCGGCTACATCGACGAAGTCTCCGGCGATCCCACCCTGGCCGCCGGGGAGACTAACCGGGAGAACCTCTGGAACATGGCCCGCGCCTGCATGGACACCGGACGTCACGAGCAGGCGCTGCCGATGCTCGAAGGCATCTATCACCTTTACCCGGAACGACTCGACTACGCGCAGATGCTCGCGCTTTGCCAGCTTCGGCTCGGCCTGTTGAACGAGGCGGAGAGCACGGTAGCCGCGTGCCTTGAGGGTTTCGGCGAGAACTCCGGCGCGCACATGATTCGCGCCAGCATTGCCATTGAGCGCAAGCAGGCTGCGGTGGCTCTGGAGCATCTCGCTATCGTGGCGAAGCAGCAACCGCGCGCCCTGCAATACCTCAGCCTGCGCATCGAGGCCCTGCTCAAACTGCACCGCTGGCAGGATTGTCGGGACACCTGCCGCACCACGCTGGAAGTTGATCCGCACAACGCTCTCGCTCAAATCGGTCTCGCCCGCAGCGCCCTGCATCTCGGCCAGCCGGAGGAAGCCGTCGAGCACGCGCTGGCGGCCACCGGATTCCAATACGGTAATCCGCGCGGCCATTTCCTGCTCGGCGTCGCGCTGGTGACGCTGGAGCAATGGAACGCCGCCACCCGGGCTCTCAGCATTGCCACACAACTCGCTCCACAGTTCTATCCCGCGTGGCGATACCTCGCCGCCGCCTTGCGCGGCCATGGTGCTCACGAAGCCGCAGACGGAGCCGTTTTGAAAATGCACCTCCTGCGCATCGAACATACCAGGGCCGCACGCGAGCGCACCGACCGCCTCCGCATCGAAAGCGCCGCCCGCGTCCCCGCCCTCGCGGTGGAGGGGAAACGCCGTCTCGAAGAGCAGCGAAAGCAGACCGCCGCGCAGCGGAGCGACCTGCCGCCGGATCAGGAGTTCGTCATTGTCTCCGGCCTGCCCCGCAGCGGCACGAGCCTCATGATGCAACTGCTGCGCGCCGGTGGCATGGAACCAATGACCGACGGCAAACGCGAAGCCGACGAGGACAATCCTGAAGGGTATTGGGAATGGGAGGACATCAGGAAACTGCCAAAACAACCGCTCCGCATTGAGCAAGCCGCGGGCAAAGTCACCAAAGTCATTAGCGCCCGGCAGTCACCGAGACCCGCAATTCCTGGTGATCGCAGGTTGCCGATGGCGGATTGCAGGGAAAGGATGGCAGACCTTTTGCCTCCGATTCGCCATGCCCAAGACATCCGCCCCCGCCCCCACAGCCATCCGTCCCATCAAGAAACTGATGGTGGCGAACCGTTCTGAAATCGCCATTCGCGTGATGCGCGCGGCGACAGAACTGGGTATTCGCACTGTCGGTATTTACGCCGCCGAGGACCGGTTCTGCCCGCACCGGTTCAAAGCGGACGAGGCGTATGAACTGAACAAAGACAAGGGGCCGCTGGGTGCCTATCTGGATATCGAAGGCATCGTGGCGCTGGCCAAAGAAAAAGGCGTGGACGCGATCCACCCGGGCTATGGCTTTCTCAGCGAG
>JANNVM010000668.1:0-3386 GCA_031414455.1 Verrucomicrobiota bacterium | reverse complement strand
GGGGCGGGTTGGAGCAGGGCGGTGGCTTCGCGGAGGGCGAGGCGGAGAAGGAGGAGGTCCGGCTCAATGTCGGCGGCGGTGAGTGTCGCGTCGTTGGCGGGTGGCGGCGGGTGGGCGGCGGCGGCGGCGTGGAGGAGGGCCAGGGCTTCGGATTTGCGGCCGAGGTGGTGCAGGACCAGCGCGCGATAAGCAGCGGCGGTGCGGGCGGTGGATTCCTGCGGGCCGGTGGCGGGGATGAGGGTGGTTAGTTGTGTCTCAGCTTCAGAATAGTGACCGGCACGGAGGTTGGCGAGGCCGAGGGCGAGGTTGGCGGTGGCGGATTCGCCGGCGGGGGCGGCATCGCGGGCGCGACGGGCGAGGTCGAGGGCGGCGCTAATCACGCCGGGTTGCTGGCCGGGCCGGAGGCTGGCGAGCAGGGCGATGCGCCCGGTATCGCCAGGGGTGACCGGGGTGGTGGCGGTCATGCGCTGGCACGTGGCATCGTATTCCGTCTGCTGGCCCAGCCATGCCTGGAGGGCGGCGACTTTCAGCGCGAGCCGGGTGTCGGCGGAATCCTGGGCGCTGGCTTCGGCCATGAGCGGGAGGGCGGCGGGGATTTGGCCGATGGTGATGAGATCGTGGACCAGGTATTGGCGCGCGGCACCGGTCTGCGGATCGGCGGGGCCGAAAGAACCGAGCCGCTGCTCATAGACTTCGCGGCGCAGGGGGAGGGCTTCGTCCGTGCGCCCGTCGGCTTCGAGGTAAGAGGCACCGTAAGCCATAGCCCCGCGGGTGTCGCCGTGTTCCGGGCCGCGAACTTTGCGGCGGAGCGTGAGCAATTCCTCCGCCAGTGTCAGGGCCTCACGGCGGCGTCCGGCGGCGTGCCATGCGGAGGCGAGGTTGCCCATGGCGGCGAGGGTCTCCGGTTTTTCGGGGCCATGCTGTTTGCGGCGCAGGGCCAGTACTTGTTCGCGCAGGGCGATGCCCTCGCTGCCGCGTCCGGCCTGATCATAGGAGCCGGCGAGTTCGGTCATGGCGTTGAGAGTCTGCGGCTGCTCCGGGCCGAAAACCCGGCGGCTGAGATCGAGCACTTCCTCCCGCAGATGTAGCGCTTCCCCGTGCTGTTCGCAGGCGGCGAGGGAAATGGCGGTCCACGTCATGGCCCAAATGGTGTGCGGGTGGTCCGGTCCCAGGACGCGGCGGCGAATGATGAGAACTTCCTGCCGCAGCGCGAGTGCCTGGCGGGCATCGCCGGGCTGGCCCGTGGTGTCCCATGCGTAGGCGAGGTCGAGCATAGCGGTGAGGGTGTCGTGGTGTTCTGCGCCGAGGGTGCGGCGGCGCGCGGCGAACACTTCCTCGCGCAGCCGCAGGGATTCCGGGCGCTGGCCGGAGAAGTGACAGGCATGGGCGAGCCGGGCCATGGCGGCGAGCGCGTCCGGGTGGTCCGCACCGAGCGTGGCCGCGGAATGGTCACGCACTTTCCGGTGCAGCGGAGCGGCCAGACTGAACAGTCCCAGGGCATCGTAGCCGCGGGCCATAACGGCCTCCAGCCGGACCCGGCGCGCCGGCTGATCCGCGAGGCTGGTCTCCAGATTAAGCACGGCGCGGTCCATGATCTCCGCGACGGTAATGGACCGTCCGTCCCGGTAGGGGTCGGGGCTTTGAAAGACCCCGGCGAGAAAATCGGCAATGTATTCCGCCTCTGCGAGACGCTCGACGGCGAGACGCTCCGCCTTCATCGCCCGGGCCGCCTGCCAGGTGCTGAAGGCGGTGGCCGCGATGAGCAGGGCCGCGATGACCGCCACCACGCGCAGGGTGCGACGGTTGCGGCGGGCGAACTTGCGGAACAGATAAGCGGCCCCCGGCGGCGTGGCGGTCACGGGCTCGTCGGCCAAGTGCCGTCCGATGTCCCTGGCCAGACCGTTGGCCGTGTCGTAACGGCGCGTGCGGTCCTTCTCCATCGCCTTCATGATGATCCAGTCGAGATCGCCGCGCAGCACGCCGCGCAGTTTGTCGGGCGGGAGCTTGCGGTGTTTGGCCAGTTCGGTCAGTTCGGCATCGGCCACGGTGCTGAGGCGGGTGGAAGGACGCGGCGGCTCCTCCTCGCGGATGATGCGCCGCATTTCCTCGTAGCCGGCGCTGGCCAGCGATTTGGCATCGAACGGCGGGCGGCCGGTGAGCAGTTCGTAGAGCAGCACGCCGAGCGAGTAGATGTCACTGCGGGTGTCGATGTCCAGCCCGCTGCGCTGCGCCTGTTCGGGACTCATGTAGGCGGGGGTGCCGATGAACTGGTCGAAATGCGTGAAGAGGGTTTTCTCCGTGAGTTCCATCTGCGTCGCCTTGGCCACGCCGAAATCGATGACCTTGGGCACGGCTTTGTCGTCGTGCATCGTGACCATGACGTTCGACGGCTTGAGGTCGCGGTGAATGATGCCTTTCTGGTGCGCGTGCTGCACGGCGTGGCAGACATCGGTGAAGAGCCGCAGCCGCTCTTCGGTAGTTAGGCTGTTCTCATCGCAATACTGCGTGATGGGAATGCCGCGCACCAGTTCCATGACGAAGAACGGCCGGCCCTGCGCGGTGCTGCCGGCGTCGAGGACTTTGGCGATGTTGGGATGGTCCATCATTGCCAGCGCCTGCCGCTCTGCTTCAAAGCGCGCGACGACCTGCTTCGTGTCCATGCCCAGCTTGATGATCTTGAGCGCCACGCGACGCTTCACCGGCGCAAGCTGGTCGGCCATATAGACGGTGCCGAACCCGCCTTCGCCGATCCGCTGGAGGAGCTTGTAGTGGCCAATGATCTCGCCCGGCTGCTCGGCGGCGAACACCGCCGGATCCATGAGCAGCGTGCCCTCCGCGCGCTCCGCCGCAAAGAGCGACTCCACGCGCGCCCGCAGCGCGGCATCGCCTCCGCAGGCCTTATCCAGATAAGCCGCCAGCTCCTCCGGCGTGGCGCCCTCGGGGGCGTGGAAGTGAATTTCGAGATCGTTCATGGCAGGCGGATGAGTGGGCATTACCCCGACATGCGCAAAAGGCGCGGGAATCTTGTCACAAATCTGCGGATAACGAGCGGAGCCTTCTCACCGGCGAGGTGCTCGAAAGTGTTATCCCCGCCGTCGCCGTCTGAGTCGTCGTCACCGTCACAGGTCAGATTCCCAAAGTGGGGCCATACGGGAGTGCGGCCCGCGATGGTGCTTTTGCCGCAGCCCATTCGCCCTCCGCATCGCTGGACTTCTTTTTGCCGCCATGAAAACATTTGCCCGCGTTGCCGCCATCACCCTTCCGATTCTGCTAACGCCATGCCGCGCCGCGGATTTCCCGGAGCCGGTGGACTCAGAAAAAGTCGCCGGTTCACCGATGCCGGCGGCGGAGGCAGCGGCAAAGGTGGAACTGCCTGACGGATTCGC